>NZ_ACPC01000001.1:0-17500 GCF_000175075.1 Bacillus sp. m3-13 | reverse complement strand
GCTGCTGGCACGTAGTTAGCCGTGGCTTTCTGGTTAGGTACCGTCAAGGTGCGAGCAGTTACTCTCGCACTTGTTCTTCCCTAACAACAGAGCTTTACGACCCGAAGGCCTTCATCGCTCACGCGGCGTTGCTCCATCAGACTTTCGTCCATTGTGGAAGATTCCCTACTGCTGCCTCCCGTAGGAGTCTGGGCCGTGTCTCAGTCCCAGTGTGGCCGATCACCCTCTCAGGTCGGCTACGCATCGTCGCCTTGGTGAGCCATTACCTCACCAACTAGCTAATGCGCCGCGGGCCCATCTGTAAGTGATAGCCGAAACCATCTTTCAATAAAGAACCAGGAGGTTCCTTATATTATCCGGTATTAGCTCCGGTTTCCCGAAGTTATCCCAGTCTTACAGGCAGGTTGCCCACGTGTTACTCACCCGTCCGCCGCTGACCTTTCAAAAGCAAGCTTTTAAAAGGTCCGCTCGACTTGCATGTATTAGGCACGCCGCCAGCGTTCGTCCTGAGCCAGGATCAAACTCTCCAATAAAGAGTCTGAGCTTTTGCTCAAAATTTGCTAGCTTGTGTTACTTAAAATCATTTTGTCGTGTTCCGTAGAACCGACGTTATGACGCTGTTGTTTTGTTTAGTTTTCAAAGAACTCTTTTTGGCCGTTCTCTCGAAGCGACTTTATTATCTTATCACATACTTCCGAATGAAGTCAACAACTTTTTAAAAGTTATTTTCAATCCATGTATGCGGTCGTTTGTGACAACGAAATCTAATATACCATTTTTAATAAAGGTAAGTCAACGAAAAAAAAACAAAAAAACCTCCTTTTTTATAGGAGGGCGGTTTTATCAGGTTATAAGACTTAAACCGTCACTAAAAAAACAGTCTAACTTTCCTTCTTATAATATATACATTTGAATGATCACCAATGATACGACGCCCGGTATCCCCAGCAGACCTGAGACTGCAGCGGTAGCAGGATTGATTGGTACATAAATCCCCATCGAGTTTCCGAATGCATTTAAAAAGAATAGAAAGAGTGCACCGATCATTACTTTTATAAGCGCCTGTCCTGCAAAGCGCAACGGTTTTATTGGTGTACCCACCAACAGAACAAGCAGGATCAACCCGCATATCAAACCTATTACAAGTAACGGTTCCATCATAATCCCTCCTCTTGCCAGCTTGTACTAAACTATATGAATGTTAGAGGAGATTAAGAACTCGCTACTTTAATAACAGGATTTTGAATGCATAAAAAAAGCAGCTAAGGAAATCCCCAGCTACTTCTTTACCATACGAGTTCGGACTTCCCTTAATAGGAAGAGATACTTTGCTTCTGCAACTTTCAATTGGCAGATGACTTCTTCTGAAGGATCGACACTTTTATCTACCAAACTTTTTTGTTTGGCCCAGCGATTCTTACAGTCTTCCGTTGTTTCCATCAATTTGGCATCATATTGTTTTTTTAAGCGGTCTTTTTTTCGAAAAAACATAGGTTATGATAACCCCTTTGTCTGAGATCATGAATCGTTTTCTTACATTTAACTTACCTTATATTTCTCTTCTGCCTTCAAGGGCTTTGGATAACGTTACCTCATCTGCATATTCTAGATCTCCTCCAACAGGAAGTCCATGAGCAATACGGGTCATTTTTATTCCGGATGGCTTTAGTAGTCTAGAAATATACATCGCGGTTGCTTCGCCTTCAATGTTAGGGTTAGTTGCAAGGATAAGTTCCTGCACTTCATCGTCTTGCAATCGTTTAATAAGTTCCGGTATTTTGATATCCTCCGGACCGATTCCATCCATTGGGGATATTGCTCCGTGAAGGACATGATAAAGACCATTATAGTCCCGCATCTTTTCCATCGCGATAACATCTTTTGTTTCCTGTACCACGCAGATGATGGTTCTGTCTCTTCTATTATCCTCACATATATAGCAAGGATCTCTATCGGTGATATGTCCGCATACAGAACAATAGGAAAGGTTTCTCTTTGCATTTACTAATGCTTTCGCAAAGTCCAATACGGTATCTTCTTTCATGTTAAGTACGAAAAAAGCCAGACGAGCGGCCGTTTTCGGGCCGATACCTGGCAATTTCATAAAGCTGTCAATCAGCTTTGATATAGGCTCAGGATAATGCATAAAGGTCCTCCTAGAATAGTCCTGGCATGTTTAACCCTTTAGTGAACTGGCCCATTGTATCGTTTGTCAGCTCTTCCATTTTCTTAAGGGCATCGTTTGTTGCAGCAAGAACTAAGTCTTGTAGCATTTCGATATCTTCCGGGTCTACTACTTCTTCCTTAATATTCACTTCAATGATTTCTTTTTGACCATTGACTACAACTGTGACCATTCCACCGCCAGCAGTTCCTTCCATTGTCTTTTCAGCTAACTCTTCCTGTGCTTTCGCCATATCTTTTTGCATCTTTTGCATTTGTTTCATCATTTTTTGCATGTTACCCATTCCGCCGCCACGCATCATAATAAATTCCTCCTAATATCTTTTTATTATTGTTTATTATTCTTTAATTTCTACAAGATCGGGGCCGACCAGTTTCTTCGCTTCTTCAATGAACGGGTCATCTTGCGTTTCGCTGCCCTCTTCATCATTTTTTTGTCCGCGAATAAAGCCTTCTCGGATCTTCAGCCATTCTTCTTCGGGAACGGCAAGCATGTCATATGATTTTCCGGTAAGATCCAGGATAATTTGTTCCAGGTTTTGCTTAACCGGTTCATCTGATGCCATCTTGCAATGTATCTCATATTTAAACTTTAACACAAAAGCACTGCTTGCTGCAGCTACAGGTTCACTGTCCGTCAATAATGCAGCATGAGATACTTTATTTTGCTTGCGAAGTGCTTCAAGCAATTGTGCCCAGCTGCCTTTAATGCTTTCCAAGTCACCTCTTGTTGCCTGCTTCAGCACTTCCTGGATTCGACCTGTCGCGGGCTTGAAGCCATTTCTAGAGCCTCCCCCACTTCTTGCAGGGGCCTTACTTGGTGCATTTGCTTTTGCCGCTCCCCCTACATTACCTGCTGCAAGCTCTTTTACTTTACTTTCGAGCATAGCAATCTTCTTTTGCAAAAGATTTACCTGGTCTTGATTCGCCGATTCCTTCGCTTGGGCTTCTAGCTGACAAAGCTTCACAATCGCCACTTCTAGGTAAATACGCGGATGGTTCGTCCACTTCATTTCCTGCTGGCTTTTATTCAGGATATCAATCGTCTCATAGATAGTTTCTGCAGGTATTTCTTCTGCAAACCGTTGAAAGGCTTCGTCCACTTGTACCCTGTCCAAAATTTGTTCCAAGTTTGGTGCCGTTTTATATAAAAGCATGTCCCGGTAATAGAAGATAAGATCTTCCAAAAACCTTGCGGGATCTTTACCTGATTGGAAAACCTGATTCAGAGAATCCAACGCTTGGGCGACATTTTTGTGATACAGGCCGTTTACGATATCTGTCATAAAGCTTTGTGAGACAGATCCCGTTATGGCTAGTGCATCCTGGACAGTTAACAAACCGTTACTGAAGGAGATGGCCTGATCCATCAAACTGAGGGCATCTCGCATCCCGCCTTCAGCCGCTCGGGCAATAATCGCCAATGCTTGGGGCTCTGCCTCTATTTCTTGAGCCTGTAAAACAGTAGCCAGCCTACCGACAATAGACTCACCCGTAATCCTTTTAAAATCAAATCGCTGACAACGCGAGATGATGGTAAGCGGAATCTTATGGGGTTCGGTTGTAGCCAAAATAAAGATAACGTGTTTTGGTGGTTCTTCTAACGTTTTAAGTAACGCGTTGAATGCACCGATGGAAAGCATATGTACTTCATCTATAATATAGACTTTATATTTTACGGAACTTGGAGCATATTTGACTTTGTCGCGGATGTCCCGGATCTCGTCTACACCATTATTAGAGGCTGCATCTATTTCGATGACATCTGAAATGGAACCGTCTGTAATTCCTTTACAGGCGGAACATTCGTTGCATGGTTCTGCAACTGGTGCATGTTCGCAATTGACTGCTTTTGCTAGTATTTTTGCCGCACTTGTTTTTCCTGTTCCTCTTGGACCGGAGAACAAGTAGGCGTGAGAAAACTTCTGTTGAAGCAGGGCGTTTTGTAAGGTTTTGGTTATATGTTCTTGTCCCACGACATCTGCAAAGGTTTGTGGTCTAAAAACACGATATAAAGCTTGATATGCCACCAATATGCCCTCCTTCTTTTTTATCCTCTTTCATTATACCGTATGGCTTGTGGAAAATAAAATGTTTGTTCCATGTCTATCATTTTTAATTCGCTGTATAGATTGACCGTTCCTTTCCTCTGCAGGCACTCGCTTTCCGCGGGGCGGTGCTTGAGCCTCCTCGGCTTCGCCTGTGGGGTCTCAACCTACCGCTACCTCCCGCCGGAGTCGAGTGCCTTCCGCTCCAATCGACTAGTCTGTTTAACATTTAAATATGAAAAAACTCACCCCGGAAACCGAAGTGAGTTTGAACTGTATTATTAAACTGCCGTGCACCTTCTGTCGATTAGTCACCATAAGCGTTACTCAAGCAGTTAGCTCGACCCAGGCAACCCTGCGGCACATGAGAGAGTCCGCTTAATGCTGCTTCCTTCCGGACCTGACATGGTTCACGGGTTCCCATTGCGCAGGACCCAGGTGTCAACACCACTTACTTGAGGCAGACCCTACAGTCTACTAACCTCGAGAAGGGATTCAGCCTCGCTAGAGCGGATTGCGAGTTCAGGGCACCGCTACCTCCCCGCTTAGCACGACAAAATTAAAACCATAAGTTGGTTGCGTCATTAACTCAACGCATAATTTAGTATAACGGGTAAGAGTGAAAAATGCAACCGTCTACTCCTGTAAATTATTAGGAGTTTGATTCACGGAGTTTCTTCTCTTTTTTCTGCTGACGAAGTTTCCTGAAAAAGGAGGACAGCAATTCCCCACATTCTTCTTCCATTATACCACTTACTACTTCTGTCTGGTGGTTAAATCGAGAATCTTGCAAGATGTTCATTAGCGTACCTGCACAACCCGCTTTTGGATCCTTGGCACCATATACTACTTTCATAATGCGAGATTGGATGATCGCTCCGGCACACATGGGACATGGTTCCAATGTTACATATAAAGTGGCTTCTTCTAATCTCCATGTTTGCAAAGCTTCACACGCTTGATCAATGACCATTATTTCTGCGTGGGTAATGGACCTTTGAGTGGTCTCCCGTAGGTTATATCCTTTAGAGATAACTTTACCATCATGCACAAGTACGGCACCAATTGGTACTTCCTTTAGCGCCTCCGCTTTTTTCGCCTCTTCTATCGCCAACTTCATAAAATGTTCATCTTGCATTTTAGACCTTTCCCTTCTTTTCCTTGCATATTTATATTCTCCACCTCTTTTCCATAGACTAACCTCCAGAGGTGATTTTACATAATGAAACAAACGGCTCTATTAATTATCGATATCATCAATGATTTTCAGTTCAAACACGGAAGCATCCTTGCAGAAAAAACAACCAAGATTGTCCCAAATATTAAAGAAATCAAGGAAGTCATGCATAAGGAAGGACTTCCCGTTATCTATATTAATGACCATTATAACTTATGGCAGGCCGATTACGACAAAATCATGGATAAATGCAAAAACAAATGGAGCGATCCGATCATGAAGGCATTGTATCCTTGCGGTGACGACTTTTTCCTCATCAAGCCAAAGCATTCGGCTTTCTACGGGACGGCATTGCATACCTTGCTCTCTCAACTTCATGTTAAGAAACTTATCCTTACAGGACTTGCAGGGAATATATGTGTTCTGTTCACGGCAAATGACGCCTATATGCGGGAGTTTGAGTTAGTAATACCAAGTGATGCAATAGCTTCTGCAGATGATGACGACCATAAGTACGCATTACGCATGATGGAAAATGTACTAAAGGCCGATGTCCGTCCAACAGAGAAGTTTCTAAGTCAACAGTAAGGTTGCTTGCATGAATCCCCTGACCCGTTCATACATTGGTAAAGGATAATGAATAGGAGGGACGAACCATGCAAATACATGTCGTAAGCCAAGGACAGTCGCTAAGCGGGATTGCACAGGCATATGCTACAACCCCACAGGATATTATAGAAGCCAATGATCTTCCCAACCCCGACAGGCTCGTTGTCGGCCAGGCACTGGTGATCCCCATTGTGGGGCGTTTTTATTTTGTCCAACAGGGAGATACGATTTTTTCCATAGCCAGAAAATATAACATCACACCTGAACAGTTAATTGATATAAACCAATTAAATCCTGCTGCTCCTTTACGAGTGGGGCTACGTCTTTATATTCCACCACAACCAAAACGAGAAGCGGAAATCAATGCTTATGTGGAGCCTCGCGGAAACACTGTATCACAAGAACTCCAACAGAGCTCGCGTAATGCCGCTCCTTATTTAACCTACCTCGCACCATTCAGTTTTCAGGTATTGCGAGATGGTTCATTAAAGGAACCGCCGTTGACAAATCTGCCTGCCATCGCTGCAGAAGACAATGTCATCTTAATGATGGTGCTTACCAATTTAGAAGAGGATGGTTTCAGTGACGAACTTGGCCGCATCATCCTGACAGACATGCAGGTTCAAAACAAATTCCTGGATAACATCGTTGCCACTGCCAAAAAATATAACTTCAAAGATATCCATTTTGACTTTGAATATTTACGACCGGCAGACAAAGAAGCCTACAATACATTTTTAAGAAAGGCACGGGATCGGTTTAAAAAGGAAGGATGGCTTATCTCCACCGCCCTAGCTCCGAAAACAAAGGCCGACCAAAAAGGAAAGTGGTATGAAGCCCATGACTACAAAACACACGGCGAAATTGTTGATTTTGTCGTCATTATGACCTATGAGTGGGGATATAGCGGGGGTCCACCGATGGCAGTCTCTCCGATTGGTCCTGTCCGAGAAGTATTAGAGTACGCCATTACGGAAATGCCGAGTGAAAAAATTATGATGGGGCAAAATCTCTATGGATATGACTGGACGCTTCCCTTTGTCCAAGGCGGAGAATTTGCTAAAGCGATAAGCCCGCAGGCAGCCATAGAACTTGCAGCCAACAACAATGTTGCTATTTCTTACGATGAAGAGGCACAGGCGCCCACCTTCAAATACAGTAAGGACGGCAAAGAGCACGAAGTCTGGTTTGAAGACGCACGGTCCATACAAGCAAAATTTGACCTCATAAAAGAACTTAACTTACGCGGTATCAGCTATTGGAAGCTCGGCTTGCCTTTCCCGCAAAACTGGCTTCTGATCACCGATAACTTCAACGTCGTCAAAAATCCAACCGAACGTTACTATTACTACTACTAAGGACTGGGGAAACCCCCAGTCCTTCTCTCTCTCCATTCTCCCTCAAATTGTTCCTCCACAACCCCCATATCTATGATAGAATACTTATTGTCTGTCAAAATATTGATGTAGTCACACGCTTATAAAGGGGGCATCCTGGTGCAAGCAACACCATTTATAACAGTTGAAGGACCCATTGGTGTTGGAAAGACCTCACTTGCAAAAAAAATTGCAGAAGAGTTCCAATATCAATTATTAAAAGAAATAGTAGACGAAAATCCTTTCCTAGGAAAATTCTACGAAAACATCGACGAGTGGAGTTTTCAAACGGAAATGTTTTTCCTATGCAATAGATACAAACAACTCGAAGACATCGATCAGCATCACCTAAAGCAACATAAACCGGTAATAGCTGATTATCATATCCTAAAAAACCTTATTTTCGCTAAACGCACACTAAAGGACAAGCAGTACGATAAATACCTTAGAATCTACGATATTCTAACAGAAGACATGCCAAGACCAAATGTCATCATTTATTTAAATGCAAGTCTGGACACTCTACTAACGAGAATTGAAAAGCGTGGCCGTGATATCGAAAAGAAAAATTGATCCGCTATACCTTCAACAGCTAAGTCTTGATTATGATGAAGAAATGGATCGTCTCGAAGAACAATACCCCTTCCCTGCCGATCCTGCGCTTTAACGGAGACGAGGTTGACTTTGTACAACGAGATGAAGACCTACAGCGTATCTTCCAACAGTTGAAAGATACCTTGAATAAAGGAGTTAACGTATAATGAATTTACGTCAAAAATAACGGCATCCCTTCTAACGCAGTCATTACGATTGCCGGAACAGTGGGAGTCGGTAAATCTACGATGACGAATGCATTGGCAAATGCCCTTGGATTTCGTACATCTTTTGAAAAAGTAGACACCAACCCATACTTAGATAAGTTTTATGCAGATTTCGAGCGTTGGAGCTTTCATTTACAAATTTACTTTCTGGCAGAACGATTTAAAGACCAGAAAAAAATCTTTGAATATGGCGGCGGCTTTATTCAAGACCGCTCCATCTACGAAGACACCGGCATCTTTGCCAACATGCATTATGAAAAGGGCACGATGACACAGGTCGACTATGACACATACACCAGCCTGTTTGAAGCAATGGTGATGACACCTTACTTCCCGCATCCTGACCTTTTGATTTACCTAGAAGGAAGCTTGGATGATATCCTTGGCCGCATCCAAGAACGCGGGCGCCCAATGGAACAGCAGACTCCGATCTCCTACTGGGAAGAAATGCATGAGCGCTACGAGCGATGGATCAACAACTTCCACGCATGCCCGGTACTCCGCTTGAACATCAACGAATACGATGTGCTAAGCAATGGAGATTCCATCGAGCCAATTATCGAGAAGATTTCCCATCACATGAAGCAATCACAGTTACTAAAAAAATAAACGACACTAACAAAAGACCGAGGCTATGTAGCCCCGGTCTTTTTTGTAAACTCTAGTTAGATGAAAATATCTGTTGATTGAAGTGGAAGGTGCGCAGACTCCCGCGGGAGGAAGGGACAGGGGAGACCCCGCAGGCTTGCCGAGGAGGCTCCCGGACCGCCCGCAGGAAAGCGAAGCACCTGCAACGGAAATCAACCGTTTATAACTTTTTTCAAAAAAAAATAAGCCACCCTAATTGGGCAGCTTACAGATTGCCAAATAGATGACGTCGCTTCATCTCAGGCAATAAAAAAGTCGTTACTTCTCCATAATGTAACGAACATACTCCAGTTTATGCGCTATCGGTAAAACATTCTTTAAAATCAATGGAGGAGGAAGAGGGATTCGAACCCCCGCGGGCTTTGACACCCCTGTCGGTTTTCAAGACCGATCCCTTCAGCCAGACTTGGGTATTCCTCCGTATGACAAAGAGTAATATATCATATTTTCGAAAAGGATGTCAACAAGATACAAGAGAAGGATAGAGATTTTTCACTCTATCCTTCCTTTGTTCACTATTTAGTCAAAATTTCTTTGCCACCCATATATGGGCGCAATACTTCAGGAATGATGACAGAACCGTCTTCTTGTTGATAGTTTTCCAAAATCGCCGCCACCGTACGGCCAACCGCAAGTCCTGATCCATTTAGCGTATGCACATGTTCTGGTTTAGCTTTTGGATCGCGACGGAAACGGATGCCTGCACGGCGTGCCTGGAAGCTCTCGAAATTACTGCAAGAAGAAATCTCGCGGTACGTTTCCTGACTCGGGATCCATACTTCGATGTCATATTTCTTGGCTGCTGTAAAGCCAAGATCTGCTGTACACATACTCAACACGCGGTATGGAAGTCCCAGCAGTTGCAATACTTTTTCCGCATTGCCAGTCAATTTCTCCAACTCTTCATAAGATTCTTCTGGTTTTACAAATTTCACGAGCTCTACTTTATTGAATTGATGCTGACGAATCAACCCACGAGTGTCACGACCTGCAGATCCAGCCTCAGAGCGGAAGCAAGCACTAAATGCCGCATAATTGATTGGCAATTGATCGCCACTTAAGATCTCATCGCGGTGCATATTCGTAATTGGAACCTCTGCTGTCGGAACCAAGAAGTAATCTTCTTTTTCAATTAAGAATGCATCTTCTTCAAACTTAGGAAGCTGTCCTGTACCAGTCATGCTCGCACGGTTTACCAAGTACGGCGGTAACACTTCAGTGTACCCATGCTCATCTACATGTAAATCTAACATGAAGTTGAATAATGCTCTCTCAAGTCTCGCACCTAAGCCACGGTAGAAAACAAAACGGCTGCCGGTAACCTTACCCGCTCGTTCAAAATCTATGACGCCAAGCTCATCCGCAATATCCCAGTGCGCTTTTGCTTCAAATCCGAACGTTGGAACCTCTCCCCATTTACGAACCTCTACATTGTCGTCCTCTGTTTCTCCAACAGGAACACTTTCATGAGGGATATTAGGGATAGATAAAAGTAACAGTTCAAGTGCTTCCTCTACTCCTCTTAACTCATCATCGAATTCCTTTACTTTGTCTCCTACTTCACGCATTTCCTTGATCAGGTGATCTGCATCCTGCTTTTCACGTTTCATGACAGCAATTTGTTGAGAAACCTCATTACGCTTACTTTTCAATTGCTCTGTTTGAACAAGAAGGTCCCTTCTTCTAGCATCCAGCTCCTCAAAGCGGTCCAAGTCTGACAAATCTTCCCCTCTATGCTGAAGCTTCCCCTTTATCTCCTCAAAATTTCCACGCAATAACTTCATATCTAACATGTCTTTTTCCTCCTTTTTTTGAACGCAAAAAACTCCCGTCCCCTAAATAGGGACGAGAGTTATATTCCCGTGTTGCCACCCTTGTTGAAAAAGACCAAACGCCTTCTCCCACTTCATTCGATAACGGTAATAATCTTACCGAATTGACTTACTATGCCTGTTAGAGGCAATTCGGCCAAGTGCTCAAGGATGGATTCGCAAATGTCATACATCGGTTCTCACCAACCACCGATTCTCTTAAAGTATGAGCAACCTGCTACTTTTTCCTATCAACGCTTTAACAATATTTTCTTATTAGATAATCTACTACAAGTTTCTCATACTTGCAATAGTTTTATACCCAAATTTATTTGGACTCTTTCACCATATTCACGAAATACTGTGTAATACGGTGGTCATCCGTCAATTCTGGATGGAACGAGCAACCTAGGAACTGTCCTTGACGAGCAGCTACGATACGGCCGTTATGTTTGCAAAGTACCTCCACATCTTCTCCCACTTCCACAATATGCGGAGCACGGATGAAGACGCCAACGAAATCTTCTGCAATCCCTGCAATATCAAGTTCTGCTTCAAAGCTGTCCACCTGGCGTCCAAATGAGTTACGCTCTACCTTCGCATCCATAAATGCCAAGTGCGGCTCATCATAGCCAACAATTTCATTTGCAATCAATATCAGTCCGGCACATGTACCAAAAACAGGCTTGCCGCTTGCACCGAATTCGCGCAATGGCTCCATGAAAGAATACTTATCAATCAGTCGGCGCATCGTCGTGCTTTCGCCTCCCGGTATAATCAGGCCGTCTATTTCAAAAAGCTGTTCTGCTCTTTTGACTACTACTGCTTCTGCTCCAGATGCTTCGATGGATCTAACATGCTCCCGAACCGCACCTTGAAGTCCTAAGACCCCAACTTTCACCATACGTTAAAACTCCTTTACTTACCAGCCACGCTCTTGCATGCGGTTTTCAGGTAATAATGTAGAGATTTCAATCCCCTTCATCGCTGTACCTAATCCTTTGGACAGGCTTGCAATTAGTTCATAGTCTTGGTAGTGAGTTGTCGCTTCTACGATTGCACGAGCAAATTTCGCAGGGTTTTCGGATTTGAAGATCCCAGATCCAACAAATACCCCGTCAGAACCCAATTGCATCATTAACGCTGCATCAGCTGGAGTTGCAATTCCGCCTGCTGCGAAGTTTACTACCGGAAGTTTACCAGTACGCTTGATTTCAAGAAGCAACTCAAAAGGAGCACCTAATAGTTTTGCTTCTGTCATCAATTCATCTTCATTCATTCCAACCACTTTGCGAACTTGTGCGTTCACTTTACGGATGTGACGAACCGCTTCCACGATGTTTCCTGTTCCTGGCTCCCCTTTAGTACGAAGCATAGATGCACCTTCACCAATACGGCGTGCAGCTTCTCCAAGATCACGGCAACCACATACGAATGGTACTTTGTATTGACGCTTGTCTAAGTGATACTCCTCATCCGCTGGAGTCAATACTTCACTCTCATCGATGTAATCCACACCCATTGCTTCCAATACGCGAGCTTCTACGATATGGCCAATACGAGCTTTCGCCATTACCGGGATGGATACAGCTTTCATTACTTCTTCCACAATCGTTGGATCTGCCATGCGGGCAACTCCACCAGCTGCACGGATATCAGCAGGAACACGCTCTAATGCCATTACAGCAACTGCACCAGCTTCTTCTGCAATTTTCGCCTGCTCAGCGTTGACAACGTCCATGATAACGCCGCCCTTTTGCATTTCCGCCATTCCACGTTTTACACGATCTGTACCTGTTTGATGTGTCATCGATAAGTCCCCCTATATGTATAAAATATTTTTTCATAAAATGGAGCAAGTCCATATAATTTACTAACACGCTCTTTATTTTACCTTAAATTTTAGAAAAATCCTAATAAAATATCGAAAGATTACCCTGCCACTATTTAGAAAGATTCGGCTTTTGTGAAACATTTTATTTTAAAGTAGTATTTCCCCGATAAATGAAATTACGCGTAAGTCATCTATAAGGAAAATGCCTGAAAGTCCATCCTCTGTGGAGATGGGCCTTCAAGCATTATTAATTCTTATTAAAATAATCCTTTAATTGCTCCAGCAACTGTGAACCAAAGATCGGAAAAGAATCCGCCAACTGCACGCATGGATAATACAAACCAGTTTGCTTTTTCCACGCCTTCTTTTGTTACCAATTCAACTGTTGCACCTTCTTGTTCGTTACCGAAAAGATAGCCGTAATCTTGGCCGCCTTCTTGAGTAACTGTCATTACACCAACGCTATCTCCTTCTTTTACCGGAGCTGTTAATTCTCCTTCTTCGTTCAGAAGCTTTTCGTTGATTTCAAATTGAGGTTTAAAGTTATCTTTATTGCCATCTTTGACAAGTGTCTTGAATGGTTCTTTTGTCTGAATTTCTACACTGTCTTCTTTCCCTTTTGTTACAGGAAGAATGGACTCGCCTTCCATTTGGTACTCGCCAGGAAACAATTCTTCTACAGAGTAACTACCGAATGCATGAGTCATTAATTTTTTCGTTTCAATAAAACGGGAAATCTCAGTGGAGACACCTTCATCATTTGTTGTGTTCATTACGACCGAAATTACTCTCATTCCGTCTCTTTCAGCAGTACCGGTGAAGTTGAACCCTGCTGCATCTGTAGAACCAGTTTTCAATCCGTCTATTCCTTCAAATTGCACCTTTAACTCTTCTGTGAATAACATTTTATTCCAGTTCGGCATATCTATCGCATCAGGCGTACCTTCTCTGAAAACCTTGAATGGAATGCTTGCTGTATCCAAAATTTCAGGATAATCAGTTAGTAGGCGGTGTGCTAATCTTGCAGTGTCTTTAGCGGAAAGAGTCGTTTCTTCATTAGCATCCGTTCCTTCAGGGTGCATCGGAACTCCACCTACTGCTAGGTCTTCATTGTTTAATCCTGTAGAGTTAACGAAGTTGTAATTCTCTAATCCTATTTCTTCCGCTTTCGCATTCATCATTTCTACAAATTTCGTTTCTGAACCTGCAATAGCCTCAGCCAGTGCAATGGTAGCTCCGTTTGCAGAATAGATTGCCATCGCCTCATAGAGTTCTTTAATTGTGTAAGGTTCTTGCTTTCTCATAGGAACATTGGATAGCTCAGGATACTTTTGAGATATCGCTTGTGCATAGTCACTTAGAATCACTTCTTTTGACCAATCTAATTTTCCATCTTCAATTGCTTCAAGAAGTAAATATTCCGTCATCATCTTTGTCATACTTGCAACAGGAAGTGCCTCATCTACGTTTTTTTGATAGATGATTTTCCCTGTACTAAATTCTATTAATATAGCAGCTTTCGCATTTATATTCAGGAAATCATTTTCTTCTGCTTGAGCAGATTTACCAGGAAATATTGAAACCATAAGCGTAAGTACTAATAAACCAACGAACAATTGTTTAAAGCTTCTTTTCACCTTGTCTTACCTCCAGATTTTTTTCACATAGTCGTTATTTTATCACACTATGTCCAAAAAAAATAGACAGAGAAAGACCACTTCTTTCCCTGTCTGTTTATAAGACTAAATTCCTATGACAACATATTTAAACGGAATAGTTAGGGGATTCTTTCGTGATTTGCACATCATGCGGGTGGCTTTCACGAAGCCCGGCACCTGTCATTTTCACAAATTGTGCATCTTCTCTTAATGCTTGTAAGTCTTTTGTACCGCAATACCCCATGCCGGACCGCAGACCGCCCACCATTTGGTAAATAGTGTCTGCAACAGGTCCTTTATAAGGAATGCGTCCTTCAATACCTTCTGGTACAAACTTTTTATTATCTTCTTGGAAATAACGATCTTTACTACCTTTTTCCATTGCACCAACAGACCCCATGCCGCGGTACACTTTAAAGCGTCTGCCTTGGAAAATTTCTGTCTCCCCAGGGCTTTCGGATGTACCACCCAACATACTGCCTAGCATTACGGCATGTCCACCAGCAGCAAGTGCTTTGACAATGTCACCGGAATACTTGATTCCACCATCTGCAATGACGGATACTCCAAGCTTGCGTGCCTCAGTTGCACAATCATATACTGCTGTGATCTGCGGCACGCCTACACCGGCAACGACTCGTGTTGTACAAATGGAGCCCGGTCCGATACCGACCTTTACTACATTTGCACCAGCTGCCACCAAATCTCGTGTCGCTTCTGCTGTTGCAACATTCCCAGCGATGATGTTCAAGTTAGGATACTTATCTCTAATTTTTCTCACCGTATCCAGTACCCCTTGAGAATGGCCATGTGCTGTATCCACTACAATAGCATCCACGCTTTTTTCGACCAACTTCTCAACGCGAAGCATCGTATCTCCCGTAACACCCACAGCAGCACCTACAAGCAAACGCCCTTGGTTATCTTTAGCAGAGTGGGGGAATTCAATTACTTTCTCTATATCTTTAATGGTAATAAGTCCTTTTAATACGCCAGCTTCATCCACAAGAGGAAGCTTTTCAATCTTGTACTTCTGTAAAATACTCTCTGCTTCTTCTAATGTGGTTCCTACAGAAGCAGTTACGAGGTTTTCTTTTGTCATGACATCTGAAATGGGAATCGAGAAATCCTGAATGAATCGAAGATCACGGTTTGTCAAAATACCAACCAATTTAAGTTCTTCGTTGTTATTGACGATAGGAACTCCAGATATTCTGTATTTCCCCATTAGGTGTTCCGCATCAAATACTTGATGTTCAGGAGTTAAGAAGAACGGATCCGTAATAACGCCACGCTCAGAACGCTTCACCTTATCCACTTGCTCTGCCTGCTGTTCAATGGACATATTCTTGTGAATAATACCTAAGCCTCCTTGGCGTGCCATTGCAATCGCCATCTCTGCTTCTGTCACTGTATCCATCCCAGCACTGATAATCGGAATGTTTAATTGCAATGTTTCCGTCAACTTCACTTTCAAATCTACATCCCTTGGTAATACCTCAGACTTGGATGGAACCAAAAGAACATCATCAAATGTTAAGCCTTCTTTAGCAAATTTATTTTCCCACATGACAAAATTTTCCCCCTTCTTATTCTCGATAATATTTATAGTAGAGTATCAAGTGGACAAAATACTGTCAAGGACAGTAACATAAGTTTATTTTTTCTAATTATTCTAACTATAATATTTCCTATGAGGACGTGGATTTATTGACAGCGCCATACTTACATTTATTTTACCCATTTCAATCGGTGGAAACCGCCCAGAAACTGCTAAAGTCCAGTTACCAAAGACAACAAATTGAACAATTTGAACAAAAAAGCTACAACAATGCTTATAGCTTTATTTACTATGTGGAACATGGACTGACCTACCTTCAGCAATCCAATAATACGCCTACTTCCATCAAACCCGTTCTCATGTTTTACGGAATGGTTCAATTAATCAAAGCCTGTTTGTTAACGGTTGATCCTTCCTATCCAGAATCTACATCTGTATTGGCACATGGGGTTTCCACAAGAAAACGGAAGAAACAAAGCTATGAATTTTTACAAGATGAAGTGAAAGTCCAGAAAAACGGCCTCTTTTCGCACTTTAGCGACAAAATGTTCCATGTGAAACAAATAGAAGGAACAAAGTACTCCATGCGGGATTTGCTATTCTCCATTCCTGAACTAGAAACAAGCATTAAAATCACTAAAAATAAAACTCCATTTTTATTAGTGGGGAAAGTTGGAGATAGCGTTATACAAGTGCCACAAACTATTTTAGATGATTACAAAATGACAAAAGACCGCTTCATTCAGCACTTCCAAAAACAGACTTCCTTTGTTTTTAACTCCGTAAAAGACGATGCTATTCTCTTTAACGAGGCTGAAAACAATAGACATTGCCAATACTCACCACTGTTATATAACCATGAAAAGTGTGCCCTATATATCCCAAGGAAAAAAGAACAGTTAACCTTTTTCCCGGAAATACTCTCACATTATCTGTTGTTATATAACTTAAGCATGATCTGTCGGTATGAAACAGAGTGGTGGGGCGAGCTGCTGCATACTTTCAACAGTAGTGATTTATCTCTCATTAACCATTTTCTGAATGTCGCGTCTGTAAAAATTCCTTTTTATTTGCATGGGTATTTGTTGAGTACTTTTGAAATTGATAGGGGGGTATAGGGGGCATAGGGGGTACTGGGACGGTTTGCAGGTGGTATGGGAGGGAGACTGGTTGCCACTAGCTAAAAAACTTAATTTAATTAATTGATTATTCATGCTCAACGGTGACAAAGTTATCTTAGTTTCTTGATTTATGACGGCGTTCTCGTTCTACGGTGACAGAACTTCCTGCTTCTACGCTGTTTTGGCACCGTTCCGCCTCTACGATGACAGAACTCTCTCCTCTTTCTCTGGTTTGGCACCATTCCGCCCCTACGATGACAGAACTCTCTCCTCTTCCTCTGGTTTGGCACCGTTCCGCCCCTACGATGACAGAACTACCTTTTCCCCAAGGATTCTGGCATTGTTCCGCCCCCGACTAAATCAAAACCAAATCAAAAAACACACAAAAAAAACAGCGCCTAAATGAATAAGCACTGGTTTTCCTTAAATTTGCCTGGCAACGTCCTACTCTCACAGGGGGAGATCCCCCAACTACCATCGGCGCTGAAGAGCTTAACTTCCGTGTTCGGTATGGGAACGGGTGTGACCTCTTCGCCATCATTACCAGACATATTCAGTTGAAGGTTGATCCTTCAAAACTAGATAATGTGTTCTATCAAGATATTCCTATCGTTCACTTATTTCGATACTTATTTGGGTTAAGTCCTCGATC
>NZ_ACPC01000002.1:0-15276 GCF_000175075.1 Bacillus sp. m3-13 | reverse complement strand
TCAGTGGCCTCAGGCGGAGTGAGGAGGCTCACGGACCGCCCGCAGGCAAGCGAAGCGCCTGGACCGGAAAGCAACTGGATTGCATAAAAAAAACGACCCTAATCAGGTCGTTTCCGTTTTAAACAGTGGGAACAATTCATCACTCAAAGCACCAAATTCTTCAATGGAAAGCGTCTCCCCGCGCCTTTTTGGATCGATGGAAGTAGTGGCAAGGGCCGCTTCAATTCCTTGTTTCTTTGCTTTTCCATCAGGCAGGTTGCTTTGCAAGTTGTTTAAGATCGTTTTTCTTCGTTGTCCAAAGCTTGCGCGAACCACTTCAAAGAAGAAGTCCTCGTCCTTCACACGTACAGGCGGCTCCTCCCGAACGACGAGACGAATGACAGCAGAGTCCACATTAGGTTGTGGCACAAACACCGTTTTGGGGACTATCATGACCGTTTCCGCTTGCGTAAAATACTGCACTGCAATTGAAAGGGACCCATATTCCTTGGTACCAGGCTTTGCGGCCATTCGCTCTGCGACTTCCTTTTGCAGCATGACAGTAATGCTTTTAAGGGGTAAACCCTCTTGCAACAACTTCATGATGATAGGGGTGGTAACGTAGTATGGAAGGTTGGCTATCACTCTCACTTCTTCATATGCCTTTAACTCTTCACCAATCAGTTCTGTTACATCCGCCTTTAGAATATCTTTATGAATAACCGTAACATTATCATAAGGAGAGAGGGTGTCTTCTAAGATTGGCAACAGTCTCTGATCGATTTCAAACGCGAAAACCTTTCCGGCTCTTTTTGCAATCTGTTCTGTTAACGCACCAATCCCCGGACCTATTTCAATGGCAGCTGTCTTTTCCGACACTTCCCCATACTCCACAATATTCCTTAGGATATTGGTGTCGATCAGGAAGTTCTGTCCCAAACTCTTTTTAAAAGAGAAGCCGTACTTATCCAATATTTCTTTTGTTCTTTTCGGTGTGGCAATATCTTTATGCATTTATTGCTCCTCCTGGTCTATTTTCGTTACTGCTTGTTTTAATCTTTCTAAAGAGATATGGAACATCTGCAGACGCTTTTGCAATTGCTTGCCATTTGTATATCCAATGTTCAGTTCTACGCCGAGGCGTTCTCTTCTACTTTTAGCTTGCGGACCTGCAACAAGCCCGTAATAGACAAGGGCTTCAAAGGGTATCTCTTCTGTCTCTTGTTCATACTCTTGATGCAGCCCTTCAAGCGCTTGTTGGATGTCACTCACTGTGGCGTGTTCTACCCCTATTCCTTTGCCTTTTTTGCCGCGAGCCTTATCCTTAGGCAAAAAAGCGTGTTTACAGCCGGGAACAGCCTGTCTGATGGTATGGCGGATTTTTTCACCAGGATAGTCAGGATCTGTGAAGACAATGACGCCCCTGGTTTCCTGGGCATGCCTAATACGATTCAATATCTCCTCATTGATGGCCGAACCGCCTGTTTCAATAGTATCAGCATCAACAGCCCGCTTGATGGCAACCGTATCATCTTTTCCTTCCACCACAATAATTTCTTTTATTTTCATTTTTTCCTCCAAAAGAGTGAAACTTTTCGTCTATGATAAACGTCTAATGTTATGAACAGCAAAAACAAACAATAGTATGTATTCTACTTTATTTTGTCTTTTATTACTAATATTTATTTTAACAGAAAAAAGCAGAGGTATGAAGAAACCCCTGCTTGAACTAACTATCACCTATCATTTAATCAAGTATCTTGATTTTCACTTTCTTCCTACCCCAACGATAAGCAGCATCTTTATCAGGAAAGAAAACATCAATTTTGTGGCCTTTGATGGCTCCACCAGTATCTCCGGCAACAGCATAGCCATAGCCTTCCACATAGACTTTTGTCCCTAAAGGAATGACACTTGGATCTACTGCAATTACCTTTGCTCCCGGATTTGTTCGTAAATTAATGCCCGTACTTGTCACACCGCTACATCCATTACAAAAAGCTGTATAGGCAGTAGAGGAAACATAAAACTCTTTAGAACTTGATTCCGTGCTACGTGACACAACCTGTTGAGGTTTTGGTTGTGGCGGAGCTTTTGTTCCGACAGCAACGATGCGATCTAACGATTCTTTCACCGTTTCTGTTTTCACCAATTCACGGGAAACTTCCTTGCCGTTCTCTAATATGACTTCATAATGATTTGCAACGGTGCCGTTTTCACCTTGCTGAACCACTTGCTCTTTTCCCTTATCAAGGGAACTATCATTTTGTGTTACAACACCAAATTCAATAGGCTCTTCCACTACATCGGTGACCTTTTCAACTCTAGTAATATTAACTACAGTATCTTTTGCTACCAATTCTTCTAGACTAGGCTCCACTCGGTCAAGATCATTTACTGTGATATCGTGCTGTTCTAAAAAGTCAGCGACCGTAGTCGAAGTAGACCATACTTGTTGTTTTTCTCCCCCGACATCTAAAGTCACTTCAAAAGCCTTTTCAATGGCGATGACTAAATTGTCTTTAAGTGGGGTATTTAAATCTTGACTAACTTTATCGTGCTCTTTTATATCTATATCTCTTTCTGCTAAGAAATCTTGTACTGTCTCTGCTGTCGTATACATTGCGTGTTCCTCATCATCGATGACAAGTTTCACTTCTTTCGCAGGATCCCAGACAATCTGCATGGAATCGCTGACAACGGTATCCTTTGAAGGCTCCAATTTGTCCTCAGGATGGACTTCTATGTCCAACTCTTTTAGAATATCCGCTACAGTTTTTGCGTGCGTGCGCACCGTGACTTCCTCACCGTCCACATTCACTGTTACAGCAGCCTTTGTGCCATGAAAGACACCAAAGCCAAGTATGGTTGAGAAGACTATGAAACTAGTTAAAGTAATGGCCAGTTTCGTCCTGCTCAACTTACCAGAAAACAGTTTTTTCATGCTATGTAACATGTAAAAAAACGCCTCCTTCTCCTCGAATGGATTATATAGACAGTTATGTAACTTGTCAACCCTTTCCATTGGCTCAACCGTAATGTCTATTATGCAGACAATTTTCACAAAAGGGAAGTGAAAACTATCGACACGATTATCCTATGAGGAGAAGTAGAGAGGTAGAACTTATTTGTTTTCGCTCGGATTGGACAAGTATCCGCCATTTTTGACAAGTTTTTTTGTCATTTTATGCCGAATAATTTCTTAGCATTTGCTGTTGTTTTTTCTGCTACTTCCTCTACCGTTAATTCTTTCAACTCTGCAATTTGTTCTGCAACGAGCCTTACATACCCTGGCTCATTTCTTTTTCCTCGATATGGATGTGGCGTAAGATATGGGCAGTCTGTTTCGATGAGTAGCTTTTCCATCGGTATCTCTTTTACCACTTCTTTTGGTTTTTTCGCATTTTTAAATGTGACAGGCCCGCCAAATGAAATATAGAAATTCATTTCCATGCATTCTTTTGCCACTTCCAAGCTGCCTGTAAAGCAGTGCATGATTCCTCCCACTTCTTTGGCATCTTCTTCTTTCAAAATTTGCACCACATCTGCTGTTGCGTCCCTGTTATGGATGACGATAGGTAGTTTCACTTTTTTCGCCAGCTGGATCTGTTTGCGAAACACTTCCTTTTGTATTTCTTTCGGGGATTTGTCCCAATGATAATCAAGCCCCATCTCTCCGATTGCCACTACTTTTTCATGAGAGGTGAGATCCTCTATCCAAGCCAGGTCCTCTTCAGTCATATCTATCGCATCAACCGGATGCCAACCAACCGCTGCATAAAGAAAATCATATTTTTCCACAAGCTCCATCGCTCTTGTGATTGTCTTCCGGTCAAACCCTACCACAACCATGTTCGTTACTTTTTCAGCTTGGGCACGGTCCAATACCTCTTGTAAATCTTCCTCATATTGATCTGCATTTAAATGCACATGTGTATCAAATAACATATAAAACACTCCCGTTAAATATTGGTTTAACTGATAATGAAATCCTTTTTCTAAAATAATATAAACAAATAGTATTCAAAAAAGAAACAAAGAGGTGCAGCCCGTTGTTACACGTGAAACTCTTAACGTTTAGAAATTATTTTATCCAAAAACTAATTATTTAACTTTAGCACCTAGCGGCAGAGACGCGTCCACAGAAGCCAAGGATAATACGCCATCCTTTTCACCTGCTAGGATCATTCCTTCTGATAACTCTCCGCGTAGTTTAACAGGCTTCAAGTTCGTTACGCAAATAACTCGCTTTCCAACCAGCTCCTCCGGCTTGTAAAACTTCGCGATCCCCGACACTACCTGTCTCTTTTCATATCCAAGATCTAACTGAAGCTTTAATAGCTTGTCGGCCTTTTTCACTGGCTCACAGTGCGTCACTTCCGCAACACGCAAATCTATTTTCATAAAATCATCAAACGTGATTTCTTCAGATGCCGGCGGTGCTTCTTCTACCACTTTCTCCTCCGCCTTTTCTACCGGTGCAGAAGGCTGCATCACTTGTTTAATATGCTCCACCTCTTCTTTTACATCAAGGCGAGGGAAAATAGGGTCTGCTTTCACTGTCTTTGTGCCCGCAGAAATCTGACCGAATGAAGATAAACTTTCCCAAGTCGTCAATGACTCCTTAACTCCAAGTTGCGCGAAGATCTTACCTGGTGTTCTAGTCAGGAACGGCTTAAGGAGGATCCCGATGAATCTTAGTGACTCCGCAAGATGGGCCATGGCAGATGCCAACTGATCTTTCGTCTCATCATTTTTTGCCAGCACCCATGGTTGTGTTTCATCTATATATTTGTTCGTTCTGCTCACAAGCTGCCAGATAGAAGATAACGCTACAGAGAATTCCATGTTTTCCATCGCATTTTCATAATGTTGAACCGTGTTAACTGCAAGATCGCTTAACGTCTGGTCAAACTCTGTTACATTACCGTTGTAAACAGGAACTTCACCGTCAAAGTACTTATCAATCATGGCAACTGTTCTGTTCAGTAAGTTTCCAAGGTCATTGGCAAGGTCAAAGTTCACTCTTTCCACGAAGCCCTCCGGTGTGAAGACACCATCCGCTCCAAACGGAACTTCTCTTAAAAGATAATATCTCAACGCGTCAAGTCCATAACGGTCAATTAAAGTAACCGGGTCCACTACATTTCCTTTAGACTTGGACATTTTTCCATCTTTCATTAAAAGCCAACCATGTGCAAAAACTTTCTTTGGAAGTGGCAGATCCAATGCCATCAACATGATAGGCCAGTAAATCGTGTGAAATCGGACAATTTCTTTTCCTACAAGGTGAACATCTGCAGGCCAATATTTCATATATTTTTCATCATTGTCCGTTCCATAACCAAGTGCCGTAATATAGTTGGACAATGCATCAATCCACACATAAATTACGTGTTTCGGATCTCCAGGGACTTTTACTCCCCAGTCGAATGAAGTTCTAGAAACGGCAAGGTCTTCCAGGCCTGGTTTGATGAAGTTGTTAACCATTTCATTTTTTCTGGATTCTGGTTGGATGAATTCCGGATTTTCATCGTAATATTGCAGCAGGCGGTCTACATATTTACCCATGCGGAAGAAGTAAGACTGCTCTCTCACCAACTCAACCGGATGGCCGCTGTCAGGACTCTTTCCTCCCACTACTTTTCCATTTTCATGAATCGGATCTACAAGCTGATGTTCTCTGTAGTATGTTTCATCTGGAACAGAATACCATCCTTCATATTCATCCAAATAAATATCGCCTTGGTCTAGTAACTGTTTGAAAATCTTCTCTACTACTTCTTTATGGCGGCTTTCCGTTGTACGAATGAAATCATCATAAGATATATCAAGCTTTTCCCAAAGATCTTTAATACCTGACACAATATCGTCTACATATTGTTGAGAAGTAACACCTTTTTCTTCGGCTTTTCGTTGAATCTTTTGTCCGTGCTCGTCTGTACCGGTTAAGTACATCACATCAAAGCCCTTAAGACGTTTATAACGGGCCATCGCATCTCCCGCCACTGTCGTATATGCATGACCAATATGTAAATTACCACTTGGATAATAGATAGGTGTTGTAATGTAAAAAGTTTTTTTATCGGCTACCATCAAAAATTACCTCCCTATAATCGAAACATATAAAAGTAGAAAACTCCCGCCCGATGGACGAGAGCGATGATCGTTTTCAACTTCCTATATATATCAACATCATAACCTATTTTTTATAACTATTATACATGGTTTACCCCAGTATTGTTAAGGATTGAGCAAAAACTTTTTCTATCCTCTTTCATTTCCGCAACTCTTGATGGAGCGTTTACCTCCACTTCGACATTTGTCGAAAAATTTGTCGAATAAACTAGTTGAAATTTGTCGAATGATGTTTATAATTAAGTTAGTATTCTATTGAAAATTAGTAAGTAATTGTAAATGTTAACCTGGGACAGATTCCAGTAAACCCTTATTACAAAGCTATTTTTCCGCTTTTGGAATACATTTTTTAAAAGAAATACAAATATTTTCAAACATAATTGTTGACGGATTTTGTAAAAATTGTTATGATGGAAACACGTTAGATTTGTCGAATAATGACGAAAATGATAGATTAATAATACTAAATAAAACTTATAATTTGGAGAGGGGTATTTTTCTTATGAAATCTACTGGTATTGTACGTAAAGTTGACGAGTTAGGCCGCGTGGTTATTCCTATCGAGCTTCGCAGAACTTTAGGAATTGCAGAAAAAGACGCTTTAGAGATTTATGTTGATGACGAAAAAATCATCTTGAAAAAATATAAGCCAAACATGACTTGCCAAGTTACTGGTGAAGTTTCTGACAACAACCTTACTCTTGCAGATGGAAAAATCATCTTAAGCCGTGAAGGTGCAGAAAAAATTATCCAAGAGATCCAAAACAACTTACAAGCTAAGTAATGTGAACAACAAAAGAGGGTGCTGCGGCACCCTCTTTTTTATATGCAAAAATATTCCGTTGAACGCCTTCCGATTTCCGTTCCAGGTATTCGCTTTCCGCGGGACGGTGCTTGAGCCTCCTCCCAACGCTTCAGGGGTCTCAACCTACCGTTACTCCCCCGCTGGAGTCTCATACCTTGCACTACAATCTTCAGGAAGAATCTTTTTACTATTCCACATGAAATGCTTGGTATACTTCTCTTTTGGGGAGGTTTCGTTCTTTGGAGACTTGTTTGATGGCTTCTTTGGAAGAATAGCCTTCTGTCTCCATTACCTGTTGGACATGCTCCATAATCGAAAGGTCCTGCCACCAGGATTCTGTTTCATCGCTGTCTTCTTCACTACTTCCTTCTATTATAATGCAACACTCGCCCTTAATTCCTTGTTCTTCATAAAGAGCCAATACCTCAGAGATGCTGCCTCTTGTGAACTCTTCAAATTTTTTCGTAAGTTCGCGGCTCATAACGATGGACCGGTTACCAAGAATGTCATGCATCAGGCTGAGTGTGTCCTTCAAACGATGTGGGGATTCGTAAAGAATAAAGGTATCTGTGAACTTTTTCAGCCGCTCCAGTTCCTTTTTCTTTTCCTTCTTTTGACGATCAAGGAAGCCATAAAAATAAAAAGGCTGTGAGACTAATCCGGATGCGATTAAAGCTGTTAGTGCTGCGTTTGCTCCTGGCAAAGGAACGACATACAGCTTTTCTTCGAGTGCTTCTACCACTATTTCATAACCAGGATCTGAGATGGACGGCATGCCGGCATCACTGACGAGACCAATGTCTTTGCCATCTTTTAATAGATCAATTATTTTTCTGCCGCTTTGTTCTTTGTTGTGTTCGTGATAACTGATCAGTGGTGTGGTTATTTCAAAATAGTTACATAGTTTTTTGGTGTTTCTTGTATCTTCTGCAGCGATATAGTCGACTTCTTTAAGCATCCTTAGGGAACGGTAGGTGATGTCTTCTAGGTTCCCAATTGGGGTAGGTATAAGATAAAGTCTGCCTTTAGTGTAAGATTCGCTGAAGCTATTTTGTTGCCATAAATCCATAATGTATCCCTCTTTTATGATTAAACTTGTTCTTCTCCAAAAAGCATTTTCCTTACTTCTGGTGTGTATTCGCCTTTTTCGTCGTACACCAAAAGTGGTGGAAGGATTTTTAAGTCTGGATTGCCGTCCTTAATGCCTTCTATTAGAAGTGTGTTTGCGGGTTTTCCTAGTTTAGAATGAACAAATTGAAGACGCTTTGGTTCAATGCGGTATTTTCTCATCAAGGAGATGATATCAAGTAGCCTGCCAGGACGATGTACAAAAGCGACTTTACCGCCTTGTTTCGTAATTTGGCTGCAAACCCGTACCACATCCTCCAGTGTGCATTCTATCTCATGCCTTGCGATGGCATAGTGAATATTACTATTTATCTTTTCTTCCTGCTCTGTTAAAGGAAAATAAGGAGGATTGCACGTCACCACATCATATTTCTTGTTCTCTAACATTGCCGGAAGCTCTTTCAAATCCATATTAATGATTTTCAAACGATCCTCTAACCCATTATAAGAAAAGCTTCGCTCAGCCATCCCGGCAAGTCGTTCTTGGATTTCTACACCTGTGATATTCCCTCTTGTTCGTTTACTTAATAGTAGCGGGATGATGCCATTGCCTGTGCAAAGGTCCATAATGTTTCCTTTTTGGATCGGAACATACACAAATTGTGCCAATAGGACAGCATCCAACGAAAAAGAAAACACAGAGGGACTCTGTATAATCCGCAAATTCTCCGCCAACAAATAATCCAAACGCTCATCGCCAACAAGCTCGACCTCTTTCATCAAACAAAACCCTTTCGTACCATAATCTTTCCCTATTATAACGCAATCCCCACAAAAAACATAAAAGAGAATGTGGGTAAGTATAGCTTACTCCATTCACCTGTAGATTGGAGTGCAAGGTGTGAGACTCCAGCGGGGGAGTAACGGTAGATTGAGCCCCCTGAAACGTTGTGAGGAGGCTCACGGACCGCCCGCAGGCATGCGAAGGGCGTGGAACGGAAATCAAACGTACTAAGACAAACAAACAAAAAGCCGCCACCCCGTTACGGAGAAGCGACTCTCTACTTCTTATTAAGAAAAGACAAGCAAAACATACAATCCCCTTCTTTGCGGGGACTGCCGAAATTCAGGTTGCAAATATGAAACCCTTCCTGATAGAGCCTGGCCAAATTATCATAACCCTCGCCCACATCCGTCTGTTTTTGCTCCTGCTGCTTTCTCTTGCGTTTATGTTCCGGCAATGGAGCCTGCTCCTCCACAGCCGTCATCTGCTCTAGACGTTTGCGGAGGTGGCTGTTTTCCACCAGCACACTGTTATTCTCTTCTATAATCAGGGCAAGGTGTTCTTTTAAATCTCCAAGCTGTTTATATAAATGTCCGATCTGTTCTTCCATATTGCTTACAGAATCAAATATTTCCTTCTTGTCCAAGTTTTCCACCTCTTAATCTGTGGCTTGCGTTGAAACGGCTCCCTCTTGAAGTAATTCGTCTAGAGAAAATTCGACCACTCGGTCCTTCCCGGACAACTCCACTTGAAGCACGCGTTCGAGTATATTCAATCCTACAACCCGGCCTACCCCATTTGGTGTTTTTATTACTTCATCCAAATCCGGTAATTGTTCTTTGGCGGACTCGTATTCGTCATTTTCATACTTCAGACAGCACATTAGACGACCACATAGTCCAGAAATCTTGGAAGGATTCAACGACAGGTTTTGATCCTTCGCCATTTTGATGGATACCGGTTCAAAGTCTCCCAGGAATGTGGAACAGCAAAGCATGCGTCCACAAGGGCCGATACCACCCAAAAGTTTGGCTTCATCACGAACACCAATTTGTCTAAGTTCGATTCTGGTACGGAAAATGGAAGCAAGATCTTTTACAAGTTCTCTGAAATCCACACGTCCATCGGCTGTGAAATAAAAGATGATCTTATTTCGATCAAATGTGTATTCCACATCTACTAGCTTCATGTCCAGCCCATGGTCATTTACTTTACCGAAACATACATCAAACGCTTCGTTTGCAGCCTTTTTATTTTCTTCTACAATAAGTCGGTCTTTCTGATCAGCAATGCGGAGTACTTTTTTCAAAGGCAGTACGACATCATTTTCTTCGACTTTCTTTTGACCGATGACAGCCTTTCCGAACTCCACGCCTCTTACTGTTTCCACAATGACAAACTCATTATCTTTTATATCAAGCCCATTTGGGTCAAAATAGTATATTTTTCCTGCTTTTTTAAAACGAACTCCCACTACTTCATACAAACTAATATCCCTCCTGCAAGTTTAACGCTAATTGTTCCATGAGAAGGTGCGGATTCACATTCGATGCCAACCGAGATTTGCTCTGTAATATATAGGACAATTGCTCGGTCACTCTCTGTTGAGTCGTCTGGAGTGCCAACTTTTGAATCAATTCTCTCTCGTCGACAAACACCAGCTGCTCCTCTTTGGATAACTGAGCATACAGCATATCTTTATAAATAAATAGCATTAAATCTAAACCTATCTCCAGTTGCTTTCTATCAGAAAAATGGGGCATCCATTTTTCTTGTATAAATAGCAAAGATGCCTGAGGACGATTAAATATTGCTTCATACAATTTTATCACTAAGCTTCTAGCCAGCGCAAACCAATCATCTCGACATAATTCTACTGCTTCCTCTAAACTATTCGTTAAGGATGCCGCTGACTTGGCTAATGGCAGTGGAATATCTTCCGCTGTAAGCTTTGCTACCAGTCCTTCTGATGTTAATGCGCGGAATGATAACGGCTGACACCTGGAGATGATGGTATTTAACATTTGATTGACATTTTCCGTCAATAAAAAAGCGAACGTTTCTTGGTTCGGTTCTTCCAAGAATTTCAGTAAACTATTGGCTGCATTTGTCGTCATCTTATCTGCATGATCAATAATATAGATTTTCCTCTTAGATTCCAAACCAGTTTTCGTGAATTCCTCTTGCAAGAATTGAATTTGTTGCTTCTTTATAGAGTTACCGTCCGGTTCCACAACATGGACATCTGGATGATTCCTCGAATCTATTCGCTTACAATTTGAACAGCTCTGACACGGATTGACTCCTTGTAAGTCTTTACACAATAAGCTTTTTGCAAATAGGTAGCTGACTTCTTTTTTTCCGGTGCCCTTCATCCCATCCAGCAAATATGCATGGGCTATTCTATTCCGCTCTAAACTGTTTGTAACAATTCTTGCAACGGTAGGCTGGTTTTGTAGATCCGACCAACTTTTAATCACTGTTTATCACTCACTAACCTACATATATAAATTGATGAGCAACCCTTTGATCTCACCAATACTGCTTAATATGTTTATTCTTGACTCTTCTTGGCTCATGACCTTTTCCGTTAGGCCGAGAAGTTCCTCGTCCACCTGCTTTACCACTTGCAGATGCCTTGATTGTCCATCATGTGACCAATGGTGGGACTGGTTTAACTCCATTCCAAATTCAACCGCTTCTTCCATAAAACGTTTTACAAGTGTTTTATACTTGGCCAAGTCTTGGAAAGAGCGAGAATTCCCCAGGCGGTCGCCTACTAATTCTATATCTTTCATCAGTACCTGCAACTGTTGGTTATGCAACTTGCTGGAGTGTCTTTGCATGACCTCCCCAAAGGCAGTGGTGGTAGCAGAGCCACTTCTCATATCCAACCTTGCATTATCTACGTTTGTTCTAAGATCGGTTGAAATTTTCATGACTTCCATGTCCCTTTCCCATATCATTTCCTGGAACTTATCTGAAAAAAGCAGCCTTTCAGCCGCTTAAACGTTAGAATTGATGAAAATGCTCAATAGGCAATACAAAGACCGTTGCGCCGCCCACTTCCACCTCTACCGGGTATGGAACATAGGAATCTGCATTCCCACCCATAGGTGAAACCGGTGCAACCAATTGCTGACGGTGCTGGCAATTGTCCTTAATGATATCTAATGCCTTTTGTACGCGAACGTCTTCCGTTCCAATCATAAACGTGGTATTTCCAGACTTCAAAAAGCCGCCTGTACTCGCAAGTTTTGTTGCACGGAAATTATGTTCCACCAAAGCATTCATTAAACGATTACTGTCTTTATCCTGGATAACTGCCATAATCATCTTCATTTAAAGCGCCTCCTTTATTTTACCATTAAATATCTTTCACTTCATTATTTCGTATATGGTAATTTATTTTTATGATAGGAATTAGAATCCGTGTTTGGAAAAATAGGAGATGAGAACCTCTCGAACTTGGTTGCATACGGATTCGAAATCCATGGACGCATCCACCACCCTAATTCTTTCTCCATACTTTTCTTTTACAAGATCATATCCTTCTTTCACTTTATAATGGAAATCTAGTTTTTCTTGATCTAAACGGTTTATTTCTCGATTATTATTCGCTGCTATTCGCTTAAGTCCTGCTTCCGGCTCTATGTCAAAATAGATCGTTAGTGAAGGCATCATTTTTTCTGTTGCGAACTCGTTGATGCTAAGCACGTCTTCTACTCCAATCCCCCTCGCATACCCTTGATACGCAAGAGAACTATCGATAAAACGGTCACACAGGACAATCTTATTTTCCTTCAATGCAGGTATGACCCGCTCCACCAAGTGCTGACGGCGAGCAGCAGCATATAGCAATGCTTCAGTTCTCGCATCCATCTCGGTATTGTCACAATCTAATATAACATTACGGATCTGTTCGGCTATTGCAATGCCACCTGGTTCCCTTGTTAGTAAGATGGGAAATTCCTGTTCCGTCAATTCCGCTCCCAACTTTTGAATGACAGACGTCTTCCCTGCACCCTCAGGTCCTTCAAATGTAATAAATAATCCCTTCACAATCCTGTTACTCCTTTATCTTCTTATATATATAAATATAATTACTTTTAAACGCTTCGCTTGTTTGAAATCTCGCACCGATCTGCTGAAGAGCCTTTATGTATTCCACCGTGGAGCTTGTTATCTTCTCCCCATTAAATAAAAGTGGGATTCCAGGAGGATACGGGACAATCGCTTCAGCAGCGACTTCACCGATTGCTTCCTCTATCAGGCATTTTACCCTTTGATAGTCCGCTTGTTCGCTGAAAGGAATGGAAAGTTCACTAATCTCAGCCGGAAAGGAAGGAAGTGTAATCTGTTCCTTTCTCAAGCTTCCTTCTGTTTTTTTGGATACAGCCCGGACTATTCTCTCTATCATATCATGTTTTTTCTCATTAACCGCTAGTGGCAAAATAATTAATACATTTTTAGGGTCTGCCAGCTCCACAAAAAGGCCTTCCTTTTCTAAAAGAGTAGAAAGTTCAAACCCGCTCAGTCCGTTGGTAGAGCGCAATGTAAGCTTTAAAGGGTCGACAAGTAAACGATTGTCTCTTGGCTTAACCACTTCTACTTCCCTTACCTTCTTCAGCGCATGGTGGACGCCTTTAATATCTTCTACAACTGTTTCTATCTCCTGTTGGGACATACTTGCAAGATGGTATCTGGCAATATCCAAGGATGCCATTAAAGGATAAGAAGGGCTGCTCGATTGCAACATCTTAAGATAATGAAAGATTCTTTCCTTCCCCACCATTTTCCCCTGTACATGCAACCATGAACCCATCGTCATTGCAGGCAACGTCTTATGCGCAGATTGCACCACTACATCCGCTCCACTTGAAAGTGCCGAATTAGGAAAAGGTTCGCCTAATAGAAAGTGGGCACCATGCGCTTCATCCACTAAAACAGGTATATTATAATTATGTATAGTCTTTACGACATCTTCCAAATCTATTGCCACCCCATAATAATTCGGGTTGGTCAACACCACAGCCGTTACACCTTCAGTCGTTTCCAATGCCTTGTATAGATAAGCTAAGTCGACAGAGACGGCAACACCCATATTATCATCCACTTTACATGGTAAAAAAACGGGATCTGCTCCTGCAAGCTCCAATCCATTCAAAATTGACTTATGACAATTTCTCTGCACCAGCACCTTGCTGCCTCTCCTGCATGTAGCTAGAATCATGGCCAAGTTTCCTACTGTAGATCCATTTACGAGAAAAAATGTTTGTTCAGAACCATATAAGTCACTGGCCAAGCGCTGCGCCTCAGCTATCATGCCCTCTGGATCATGCAAATCATCCATCCCTGTAATCTCCGTCACATCCAACTTCAATATATCGTTAAAATAATCCCTTGCTTTCTCAGGAAAAACAGTACCGAACTTATGACCAGGAACATGCCCAGACAATGGTGAAGCTTCCCAATGACTTTTTAATCCTGAAAACAAAGGTGTCTTTTTCTGATCTAACATGTGCACACCCTCTAAATTAATCGTTTCATTACCTCCATTATAACGGATAGAACTTTAGACTTATAGTCACCCGTTAATCAAGTCAACAGTTTCAAAAAATAAAAGCCCTAATTTCTAGGACTTTTCATCATAATAAACTATTAAATTTAAAGGTTCTTTTTAAGTGAATGGGAAGCGACACTACGAATAAATTTTTGGAATGGTGATCTTTTTCAACTGTTTTAGATAAAACTTATATTTCGGATCTTCCACATCCGTCTGAAGCATCGTTCCCTCACATTCCGTGCAGATAAACTCGGTGTATAAATGAATCCCTTTTTCTTTTTGTTCTTCACAAACTATACACGTTTCCCCAAATGATGAATGAATGGCTGCCTTCATGTCTCTTTCTCCACCTCCATCCACTATTCTAACCAGATCTAAAAATTGTATACTACTTTAGTAAAATCCCAGCCTACCAATCTCCTACATCTAGTGTATGTAAAGCCTACTAGTCTGTGTTTGTCTTTGGATAAAAAAAGATGGGGGCGGTGTGTTGGGGTGGAATTGGGATCGAGGTGACAGGTCTTGTTTTTATGAATCGTGTTTTACAGTTCAACTTTTTGTTTTATCCGCGAACTTTCTAGTTTATCCACGAACTTTTCGATTTATCCGCGAACTTTCTAGTTTATCCACGAACTTTTCGATTTATCCGCTAAGTTGGACGATATAACCGTCATTCGACACAAACTTACAAAAATGGCACCTCATCTCCAACAAAGAAAGCACAAAAAAACCAGCGCAATAAGCACTGGTCTTCCATAAATTTGCCTGGCAACGTCCTACTCTCACAGGGGGAGATCCCCCAACTACCATCGGCGCTGAAGAGCTTAACTTCCGTGTTCGGTATGGGAACGGGTGTGACCTCTTCGCCATCATTACCAGACATATTCAGTTGAAGGTTGATCCTTCAAAACTAGATAATGTGTTCATATCAAGTAA
>NZ_ACPC01000003.1:0-42502 GCF_000175075.1 Bacillus sp. m3-13 | reverse complement strand
CCCAGTCTTACAGGCAGGTTGCCCACGTGTTACTCACCCGTCCGCCGCTGACCTTTCAAAAGCAAGCTTTTAAAAGGTCCGCTCGACTTGCATGTATTAGGCACGCCGCCAGCGTTCGTCCTGAGCCAGGATCAAACTCTCCAATAAAGAGTCTGAGCTTTTGCTCAAAATTTGCTAGCTTGTGTTACTTAAAATCATTTTGTCGTGTTCCGTAGAACCGACGTTATGACGCTGTTGTTTTGTTTAGTTTTCAAAGATCATTTGCTCTGTCGTCTCTCTCAAGGCGACTTTATTATCTTACCAAATCAATCAGTTTGTGTCAACAACTTTTTTCATTTCTTTTTTTCGGTAGAAACGATGTCGTTTGTGACAACGAATATTAATATACCATCGCTAGAATACAAAGGCAATAGGTTTTTTCGATTATTTTCGTTAAATGATAATGTTGTAATAGTCTCATTATTCAGTGCCTGATTTCCCCCTAAATTGAACGGTCATCATCAATCGTTAACCCTTATCAAAAACGCCGCGCTGCAAATAAGCAGCGCGGCGTTACCTTATAAAATTAACGGTGTCTCATTTGCGGGAATAACAATACATCTCTAATAGAAGGAGAGTTTGTCAGCAACATAACAAGGCGGTCGATTCCGATTCCAAGTCCACCTGTTGGCGGCATACCGTACTCAAGTGCCTCGATAAAGTCATGATCCATTTCGTGTGCCTCATCATTACCTTGCTCTTTTTCTTTAAGCTGCGCTTCGAAACGCTCTTTTTGATCGATTGGATCGTTAAGCTCTGTGAAGGCATTTGCATGCTCACGGCCAACAATGAACAATTCAAAACGATCTGTGAAGCGCGGATCTTCTGCATTCTTCTTGGCTAGTGGAGAAATTTCCACTGGGTGGCCATAGATGAATGTAGGTTGAATAAGCGTCTCTTCTACTTTTTGCTCAAAAAATTCGTTCAAGATATGACCGAACTGCATATGTTCTGTGATTTGAATGCCATGTTCTTTTGCTAGTGCACGCGCTTCCTCATCAGTCATCTGCTGCCAGAAGTCTACGCCTGTTGCTTCTTTAACTGCGTCAACCATGTGCAGTCGTTTCCACTCTGGAGTCAGATCGATTTCGCTGTCGGCATACTGAACCTTCGTGCTGCCTAACACTTCCTTGGCAATGTGAGCAACAAGGTTCTCTGTCAGGCTCATGATATCCTTATAGTCAGCGTACGCTTCATATAGTTCAATCATGGTGAATTCAGGGTTGTGTCGAGTGGATACACCTTCGTTACGGAAGACACGGCCGATTTCATAAACTTTCTCCAGGCCGCCGACAATCAGGCGTTTAAGATGGAGTTCAATCGCAATACGCATGTATAACGTCATATCCAATGTGTTGTGATGAGTAATGAACGGACGTGCTGATGCTCCACCGGCGATAGAGTGCATCATTGGTGTTTCAACTTCTAGGTAGCCATGGTCGTCCAGGTAACGGCGCATCGCTTGGATAATCTTAGAGCGGGCGATGAACGTTTCTCTGCTCTCTGGGTTTGTGATTAAGTCAAGATAGCGTTGACGGTAACGTTGTTCTACGTCTTTAAGTCCGTGGTACTTCTCAGGCAGTGGACGCAATGCTTTTGTCAGCAATTCAAAAGATGTTGCTTTAATAGAAAGCTCGCCTACTTTTGTTTTGAAAACAAAACCTGTTACTCCGACAATGTCCCCGATATCTGCAGAGTTGAAGATTTCGTATGCTTCATCGCCTACAGCATCTTTACGAATGTATAACTGAATTTGGCCGGTAAGGTCTTGGATGTGCGCAAAGCCTGCTTTTCCTTTGCCGCGCTTTGTCATGATGCGACCAGCAAGTGTTACAGCAATTTCCTTTTCGTCCAATTGTTCTTTTTCGATTTCTCCGTACTGGTTAATCAGTTCTTTAGAATCATTTGTACGCTCAAATCTAGCTCCGAACGGATCTAATCCTTTATCGCGGTGTTTTTGTAATTTTTCTCTCCTAACCATCAACTGGTCATTCAAGTTTAATTCTTCTTGACTCATTTTATTCAACTCCAACTAGTAATTTATCTACTCATTTATGTAGCAGCTTTTCTTTTATCTATCATATAGACTTTCCAACTATAAATAAAGCTAAAACTGCCAGTAGCATCTTACTGGCAGTTCAATCATGTTTTTGGGGTACAGTCGCCTAGCGTAGATTAGATAACTTGTGAAGTCATCGCTTCTTTTTCTTCTGTCTCTTCTACAAGATGATCAAGCAAACTTACAAGATCCATTCTCGTGTTACATTCATTAATAGAATTACGTACTAATGCATTGCCGCGGATGCCTTTAAGGTACCATGCTGTGTGTTTGCGCATTTCGCGTACTGCTGTATTTTCTCCTTTAAGGTCGATAAGACGATCAAGGTGAAGCTTACACACATCCATTTTTTCACGAACAGATGGTTCTCCGACAAGCTTTCCTGTTTCCAGGTATTGTACAGTACTGTAAATCATCCAAGGGTTTCCGAGTGCCGCACGACCAATCATGACACCGTCCACACCAGTTTCCTCTAGCATCCTTTTTGCATCCTGAGGAGTTTGAACGTCACCATTGCCGATGACAGGGATGTTGACGGACTCTTTAACTTGCTTGATGATGTCCCAGTCTGCATGTCCCTCATACATTTGTACTCTAGTACGGCCATGGACCGCTACCGCTTGCCCGCCTGCGCGTTCAACGGCACGGGCATTTTCAATGGCAAAGATGTGATCTTCGTCCCAACCTGTGCGCATTTTAACTGTGACCGGCTTATCAACTGCATCTACGACAGCTGCCACCATCTCATAAATCTTGTTCGGATCAAGCAGCCATTTAGCACCTGCGTCACATTTGACGATTTTTGGTACCGGGCACCCCATATTTATATCAATAATGTCTGCTGTGGTGTTTTTGTCTACGAATTTCGCCGCTTCCACAAGGGTATCTTTCTCGCCACCGAAGATTTGCAGACTTAGTGGTTTCTCGCGCTCATCAATATAAAGCATGCCCATTGTTTTGGCATTTTTATAGAGAATCGCTTTGTCACTGACCATCTCGGCACAGACAAGGCCCGCTCCGAATTCTTTAACCGTCAGGCGGAACGCGGCATTACATACTCCTGCCATTGGCGCTAAGACCACTTGGTTTTTCATGGTGATATCGCCGATTTTCAACATCAGTTATTAACCTCCTCCCTGTTTAGTTCTGGTGGTTCGAGTTCCTTTACCGTGATATTTAGTTCCTTGGCAATCGACTGAACAAGCTCCTCTGAAGGAACGCGGTTTCCCCGTTCAACCTCTCCTAGTACAGAGACTGAAATATGAAGATTTTTAGCAAATGATTCTTGGGTATATCCTTTTAGCTTTCGGTAAGCCCGGATACGTCTTCCCCACTTTTCGGCTTCCATACATGTACCCCTTCTCTATCTTGTTGTGCAAGAAGTTCTTTTCTATCTATCTCTATGGGCAGATCTTTATTTTCCGCGATCTCCATTAAAGGAACAAAAACAAAAGCTCTTTCCCACATTCTCGGATGAGGGATAATAAGCTCTTCTGTTTCAATATTTTCTTGGTTATACAATAAAATGTCAAGGTCTAAAGTACGCGGACCCCAACGCACCTCTCTTTTCCGCCCAAAAAAATGCTCAAATCCTTGTAATACCTTTAATAAATCAAAAGGGGGCAACTGAGTGTTTACTTTAATTACCATATTTAAAAACTTGTCCTGGTCTGTATAGCCGACAGGATCTGTTTCATAAATGGAAGATTCCTTTTCTAAAGTTATCTTTTCATGTTGATGGATTTGTTCCACTGCATCTTGAAGGTACCCGGCACGGTTTCCTTGATTGGATCCCAGGGCAATATAAGCTGTATTCATCACGAACGGCCCCTCGTTATTTCTACTGCGACAGATTCATAGTGGCCAGGGATCGGCGGGTCCGGCTTGATTGCTTTAATGGTACAACTTTGAATGAGTTCAAAGGCGGACAGAATTTCCTCTGCAATTCTCTCCGCAACGGTTTCTACTAATTTGTGTGTTTCACCCTCGACTACTTTTTTACATGTATTATATAGATCTGCATAGTTCACCGACTGGGTAAGGTCATCTGTTTTGCCTGCTTTGGATAGATCAAGTTCTACCTTCAGATCAATGATAAACCGTTGGCCAAGTTTCGTTTCTTCCGGAAATACGCCATGGTAGCCGTAGAATTTCATCTGATTTACATATATTTTATCGATAGGTAACCTCTCCTTCAGAAAGCATGGCATCCATCATTTTCGCCATACGCGTAATTTCTTTCACATCATGTACTCGGACGATGTGACAGCCCTTCTGTATACCAAGGCACACCGTGGCCCCGGTCCCTTCCATTCTTTCCTCAGCAGGAAGATCTAACACATGACCGATAAACCTTTTTCTAGATGTACCAAGCAACAACGGGTAACCTAAGGTATGGAAATGGTCGAGCTTTTGCATCACTTTAATATTGTCTTCAAATGTCTTGGCAAACCCTATCCCGGGGTCCAAAATGATGTTTTCATCCTTCACCCCGGCACGCTTGACCAATGTAATGCTCTCAAACAAATCACTGATCATATCCGGAATCAACTGGTGGTAGTCCCGCTCTTTCCGGTTTTGCATAAGGATGATTGGTACTTGGAGCTCAGCTGCAACAACAGGCATGGCTGGGTCTTCCTTTGCCCCCCATACATCATTGATAATGTGGGCGCCTGCCTGTATTGCTTGCCTTGCAACTTCCGCCTTATAGGTGTCGATGGAAATGGGTACTTGCACTTCCTTAGATATAGCCTGTATAACCGGAATGACCCGCTCCAGTTCCTGCTCAAGGCTCACCTTCTCCGCACCGGGCCTGGTCGATTCCCCGCCTATATCAAGGATATCCGCCCCTTGCGCCACAAGTTCCTTTGCACGCAGAACCGCACGTTCCACTTCATTGTATTTGCCTCCATCGGAAAAAGAATCCGGAGTGGCATTCAAGATCCCCATGATTAAGGTTTTTTCACCTAACGGTAAGTTATATGGTCCACATGTCAGCTTCGTTTGATATAAGTTCGTATTTCCCATTTTTACAATCTACCTTCTTTACCTGTTGATAGGACATCAATTGTTTTTCTGTGCTTTGTGTATACAAACCCTTCAGACAAGTGAGCCACGATGAATTCACCGCAGGAAATATTGTGTCATCCAGCTCAGCAATCCGAATTATTTCCTGGGTGGAGTTGGTAATGAATACTTCATCCGCTTCTAAAAGTTCCTCTTTCGGAAACTTCCCTTCTATCACTTCCAGGTTGAGACGGGAGCATAAGTGCAGGATGAACTTTCTGGTCACTCCATTTAAAATTCCTGTCGAAATGCTCGGGGTATAGACGGTATCCCCTTTTATCCAAAAGATATTAGAGACTAACCCTTCTGCCACATAGTCTTCCTCTGTAAGAAAGATCCCTTCTAGATCCAAGCTGGCCCCTAATTCCCTTTTACCTAAAAGATTATTTAAGTAGTGGTGGGACTTTAACCTTGTATCACCTTCAGGGGTATTACGTCTCCGGTTCAAAACTACTGCATTCTTACTCCCAGGATTGTGTTCAGGTGCAGGCCTTGTGAACAACAGCAAGGACGGGGCTCGGTACGTTTCAGTTGGAAGCCCCCAGTTGCTGATGCCGGCCGTGACATTCAGCCGGATTACACCATCCGTTAAACCGTTTTTCTCCAATGCCTCTATTACCAAATCGTATAGCTGCTCATTTGTATGGTCCCACTCTATATAGACGGACTCTAAACCTTCCCTTAACCGTTTCAGGTGATCGCGAAACAAGAACGGGACACCGTTATACGTACGGAACGTTTCAAAAAGCCCCACTCCGTATAAAAAACCGTGATCCATTACAGATACATTTGTCTCTTCTATCGGTTGCCAACTTCCATCCTTATAAACAATCATGTTATACCTTTTTGGTAGAGTAGGTGGCAATAAAGTTGCGCAACAACTCTTTCCCTACGGAGGTCATAATGGATTCGGGGTGGAATTGTACTCCTTCGATCGGCAACTCTTTATGACGGATGGCCATTATTTCATCTTGATCTGTCCATGCTGTTATCTCAAAGCATTCCGGCAGGGTTTCCTTTTTTACGATTAAAGAGTGGTATCTTGTCGCAACAAAGGGATTCGCCAATGTTTGGAAAATCGTTTTTCCATCATGATGCATCTCAGACGTCTTTCCATGCATCAATCTTTCCGCCTGGATCACATCACCGCCAAAAACCTGGGCAATGGATTGATGTCCAAGGCATACGCCAAATATCGGCTTCTTGCCGGAAAAATGCTTAATTACTTCCAAACTGATTCCTGCCTCATTTGGTGAACAAGGTCCAGGAGAAATCATTAAAAATTCAGGGTTGAGTGCTTCGATCTCCTCAATGGTAATTTCGTCATTACGCTTTACCACCAGATCCTCGCCAAGCTCTCCTAAATATTGCACCAAATTGTACGTAAATGAATCATAGTTATCGATCATTAAAATCATACTCTCACCTCTGCTCGTTTTTTTACCTCTTCTTCACTCAGCTCTTTCGCTTTCCATAGGGCTGCGGCTTTCTTTAAGGATTCTTTATATTCCCGCCTCGGCACAGAGTCAATGACCACTCCAGCACCTGCCTGAACATAGGCCATGCCTTCTTTGGCAATCATTGTCCGGATGGAGATGTTTAGCTCCATCTCTCCATCATAGCCGATCCACCCTATGGAACCAGTATATACAGAACGTCTTACCGGCTCAAGTTCTTCTATAATCTCCATCGTCCTTACCTTAGGTGCACCAGTTATCGTACCGCCAGGGAAGGTCGCCTCGATGATATCAGAAATATTTTTTCCTTCTCTTAATACCCCTTGGACATTCGAGACAATGTGCATAACATGCGAATACTTTTCGATCGCCATGAATTCATTCACTTCTACCGTACCATATTCGCAGACCCGGCCCAGATCGTTGCGCTCAAGATCCACCAGCATGACATGTTCGGCACGCTCTTTTTCATTATCAATCAGCTCTTGTGCAAGCCTGATGTCCTCTTCATCCGTCATCCCGCGGGATCTTGTACCTGCTATCGGCCGCGTACTTACCACATCATCTTTTTTCTTGACTAAAAGTTCCGGGGAACCGCTGACAAGCTGGAAATCCGGGAATTGCATATACCCCATATATGGAGAAGGGTTGATTTTTCTCAAAGACGAGTAGACTTCCATAGAATGAGTCAAAAGCGGTTCTCCCTGTCTGACAGAAAGATTCACTTGAAAAACATCACCTTGCGCAATATATGCTTGAATCTTTTTTACAGCTTTTATGAAGTCCTCTTCTGTAAAAGAAACCTCTCTGCTTTCGACCGGTTGTCTCTGGGGCGTGTACGGGTAGAACGTTTCTTCTTCCACCGGCTGTTCCCATTGTTTTTTATATAACTCTAGTCGTGTAATAGCTGCTTTTTCTTGTCCTTCTGGAGCATGGCTTATCAAATAGAGCACATTATCTTTTTTGTCATACACAAAAACATCATCAAACAACAGGAAATAAAGGTCCGGCAAAGCCAGGTCATCTTCAGCGATATCTGGTAAACGTTCAATATACCTGACGCAATCATAGGTCAAGTAACCAATCGCTCCCCCTGTAAAGTCAGGAAAGCCTTGTAGTTTTTGAATAGATCGCTCTGAAATGACTTCTTGTAACAAGGATAATGGATTTCCAGTCCTCTTTTCTTTTTTCCCATCCAGATAATCTATGTGCAGCTCTTGTTCTTTTCCTTGAATGGTGGCAATTGGGTCAAGCCCGATGATATGATATCTTCCCCCACGCCCACTCTCTAAAAGGACATGATACGGTTTGTCCTTTGCGAGTGATTTATATTTAGCAAACCATTGATCTTCGTTTAACGTTAACTTGATTCCAACAGGCACCTTTTGCATTCTTGCTGTCACGCTCCTAAATTGCATACTACCTTTATATTACATGAAAATTACACTCTGATGCACGATAAAAGAAAAGGGAAACAGCTCAACTGACTGTTCCCCTTAAGATAACCTATTCTTCAAATTGATATAATGGTGTGCTTAAATAGCGTTCCCCATTACTTGGGATAATTGCCAGCACCTTTTTGCCTTTACCAAGCTCTTTTGCCACTTGCAAGGCCGCAGATATCGCAGCTCCGGAAGAGATACCTCCAAGCAACCCTTCACGTTTAGCAGCAAGGCGAGCATATTCAAACGCTTCTTCATTTTTCACGGTAATCACTTGATCGTAGATGTTTGTATCCAAGATAGAAGGAACAAACCCTGCACCAATTCCCTGAATTTTGTGAGGCCCTGGTTTACCGCCGGAAAGTACCGGGGAATCTGCCGGCTCCACCGCCACAATTTTAATACCCGGGAATGCCTCCTTTAAGACTCCGCCGGCACCTGTGATGGTACCGCCTGTTCCGATACCAGAGACAAAGGCATCAAGACCGTCGCTGAATTGCTCGACAATCTCTTTCCCTGTCGTGTTACGGTGTATCTCAGGGTTTGCCGGATTATTGAATTGCTGCGGCATGAATATTCCTTTTTCTTTTAGCCAATTCTTCCGCTTTTCGAATCGCGCCGCCCATGCCTTCCGGACCTGGTGTAAGTACCAGTTCTGCTCCATAGGCACGAAGGAGATTTCGTCTCTCCAAGCTCATCGTCTCAGGCATGACCAGGATAGCCTTCAGTCCTTTAGCTGCCGCAATCATCGCAAGTCCGATTCCAGTATTCCCGCTAGTAGGCTCAATAATCGTGTCACCTTCTTTTAACTTGCCATCCTCTATCGCAGCATCAAGCATCGCTAAGGCAATACGATCTTTAACACTGCTTCCAGGATTCATAAATTCAAGCTTCAGATACACATCAGCCATGTCTTCGTCTACAATTCGATTTAGCTTTACGACGGGAGTCTTCCCGACTAACTCATCAATAGAATTTGCTACTCGTACCATTTATTCTTCCCCCTGTCTTTAAAACTTAGTGTTTTGGTCGGATTAATCCCATTTAACACCATTAAATCTGAATTGTCAATTTATTTGGTTCGACCTATTGTGCAGACGGTAGATTCCACTCCACCCCAACCTCGTCCCAGAAGATGGAGGCATCTACTGAACCGTCCATATGTTCCATCGCAAGGTGACGGCGAATCTGGTCTTTAACTTCATCAAAGGAATACGTAACGCCATCCATTTTTTCATAAAGGTAAATGATAGCGTACTTTTCATCAACAGAAATTGGATCGCTCCACGTTTTCTCTTTTAAGTTTGCAGCTTCTGCCATATAGGCTGTCGGATACACTTGCGATTCATGCGTCAAAAACCCAAGATCGCCTCCTTGGTTTGCTGTCAACTCATCTGTTGAGACTTCCATTGCAAGAGAAGTAAAATTGGATCCATCCTCTAATTCTTTTACAACAGCGTCTGCCTCATCTTTCGTCTCTACGATAATATGTGAGAGATGAAAAGCGTCCTCTATCGTATAAAGCTGTTTGTTTTCTTGATAATAACTTTCAAGCTCTGCTTCTGGTATGTTGACATCCTTCACAAGCAGTTCTTCTAATAATAAACTGGAACGAATCTGCTCCTTCACCAGCTCTTCAGAAGTATTTGTATGCAAAGGAGAACGACTGTACATCGTTTTGATCATTTTCCATTCTCTGTCGACCGACTGCTCCGAAACCGTCACCTTATATTTCTTCGCGATTTGTTTCACCACTTCATTATTAACCATTTTCGTGAGCATTTCCTGCCCATACATACCTTCAAGTTCCTCTAACATATCTTTTCTTGTAATGACCGTATCGCCCACTGTTGCAACGATATTTGCCTGACCATTAACGAATGCACTTGCATCAGATGCCTCTCTCAAGGAGAAAGTCTGCTTTACCACTACTGCTAGCGTGAGGCAATTAATAATCACGAGGCCAAATATGATATTCCATACCCACTTTTGTTTTAATCTCCGCTTTTCGTTCATATGTGCCCCCTAGCCTTTTACTTGCTCCCTCATCGCTTCTAATTCTTCTTTGCTGAAAAGATACTTGGCATTACAGAAGTGACAGTGTGTTTCTGCTTGACCGTCTTCCTCGATAATTTCTGTGATATCCTTTTCTCCCAGAGAAATGATCGCTTGTTCGAAGCGTTCTTTAGAACAAGTGCATTTGAATTCAATTGGCATGTTTTCCAGGACTTTTACATTTCCTTCTCCAAGGATTTCTGTCAAAAGTTCTTCCGGCGTCAGGCCTCTTTCAATCAACTTGGAAACAGGGGTCATATTATTGATTTTCTCTTCAATCAAAGTGATTGTCTCTTCTGACGTTCCTGGTAAAAGTTGAATGATGAAACCTCCCGCTGCAAGAATCGTGTTATCAGGGTTAACAAGTACACCAACTCCGACTGCAGAAGGCACCTGCTCGGAAGATACAAGATAATAAGTAAAGTCCTCACCAAGCTCTCCTGAAATCAATTCTGTTTGACCGGAAAAATGCTCTCTTAGACCAAGGTCTTTAACAACAGAAAGTGTTCCGTTGGTTCCGACCGCACGCGCCACATCAAGCTTGCCGTGCTGATTCAAGTCAAAATGCGTTTGAGGGTTGGTAACATAACCACGAACTTGGCCTTTTGCGTTGCTGTCGACTAAAATTACCCCAATAGGCCCGCCGCCATCTATTTTCACGGTAAGTTTATTTTCACCTTTTAGCATTGCTCCCATCATAACGGATGCAGTCATGGCACGGCCTAATGCAGCGGAAGCTGTTGGCCATGTCTGATGGCGTTGTTGAGCCTCTCCCACCGTTTCTGTTGTTCTAATTCCATATGCACGTACTTGGCCATCAAAAGCCAAAGCTTTTACGAGATAGTCTGACATGTTAGTTAGCTCCTTTCGTGTTTCAATCCTCTTTAGTATTTTTCATATAAATTAAATGCAATCCCTTTAACGTCAAGAAAGGATCTACAATATCAATAACATCTGACTCATTGCCGATAAGGGAAGCAAGACCACCGGTGGCAATAACTTTCGGTGTTACATCACTTTGTTTCTTCATACGATTTACGATTCCCTCAACCTGTCCAACATAGCCAAAAAGAATGCCCGCTTGCATCGCGCTTACGGTGTTTTTGCCTATTACTCCATCTGGTCTGGCAATTTCTATTCTTGGAAGCTTGGATGCACGGGAGTATAACGCTTCTGTGGAAATGCTGATCCCAGGTGCGATTGCCCCGCCCATATATTGCTTGTCCTCGTTTATGTAGCAATAGGTAGTTGCGGTTCCAAAGTCCACAATCACTAGTGGGCTTCCATAAAGATGGATCCCCGCCACAGCATTGACGATTCTGTCGGCTCCTACTTCTCTTGGGTTTTCATACTTTATATTTAAACCTGTTTTGATTCCTGGTCCGACGATGAGTGGTTTTAGATGAAAGTATTTTTGGCACATTCTTTCAAGGGAGAACATGATTGGCGGAACTACGGAGGAAATGATGATTCCTTCGAAGTCTTTAAAGGTTAAGCCTACATGTTCGAGCAGGGATTTGAAGATCATCCCGAATTCGTCTTCTGTTTTGTTGCGGCTTGTTTCGACACGCCAGTGATGTTTAAGTTCTTCTCCGTCATATACACCGATTACGGTGTTGGTATTTCCGACATCTAACACAAATAACATTTATATCCCCACCATGCTTTAAAATTAGTTTCATTATACTATATGGTAACCTAACTGACTCAATAGAAATAATTATTCCTCGGGAAATCATAATTCGACAAGATTCTGGTTTTAGGGTTTACTCCTGTTTCCTTTCGTTCCGGGGTTCGCTTATCCAGAGGGCGTGTGCTTGAGCCTTCTCACTTCGGGGGCTTCATTAAACGCCGCTGTTGATTTCCGCAAATGGCTTGGCTTTCCTAGGGGCTGACGAGAGCCTCCTCGGCAAGCCTGCGGGGTCTCCACCTAGCGCTATCTCCCTCAGGAGTCTTCGCCTTTTGCTCCAATCAACAGCTGGAAAGCATCGTGCAAGTAAAAACAACCTTCTACGATTGAATCGCATAAAAAAGGTGCCTGAATTTTACTCCAGGCACCTTTTTGTTTATTCAGGTTTGGTTTCGTCGGTAGATTCAGTTTTGTCTGCTTCTTTTTTAGAGTTGATGTTCACTTTCACATCATCGCCACCTTCAGTTTTTACAGGAAGTTCTGGAAGCTTCCCTTTGTCATATAGGTGTCTGATTTGTTCTGCATCAAGTGTTTCAACTTCTAATAGCGTTTGTGCTACAAGCTCCAGCTTATCACGGTTTTCCGTAAGAATCTGCTTGGCTCTTTCGTAACACTCTTTGATGAAACGTTGAATCTCCATGTCAATTTGGTGTGCAATAGCATCACTGTAGTTTTGCTCATTTTGAATATCACGACCAAGGAAGACTTGCCCTCCTGAAGCTTGACCAAATTGCAATGGACCAAGTTTTTCACTCATTCCGTATTCTGTAACCATTTTACGAGCTATTCCTGTAGCACGTTGGAAGTCATTATGGGCACCAGTACTTGCTTCGCCAAATGTGATTTCCTCTGCAACACGACCACCCAATAGACCTGTGATCTTATCTAATAGCTCTGGTTTTGTCATAAAGTAACGATCTTCTTTTGGAAGCATGACCGCATAGCCGCCAGCCTGCCCACGAGGTACGATCGTAACTTTATGCACCGTATCCGCTTCATCCAACACGACACCGATAATAGTATGACCTGCTTCATGATAGGCAACAATATTGCGCTCTTTTTTGGAGATAACTCTGCTCTTTTTAGCAGGTCCAGCAATAACTCTATCAATAGCTTCATCAATATCCAACATATCAATATGCTTCTTGTCGCGTCTAGCAGCCACAAGTGCAGCTTCATTCAACAAGTTTTCAAGGTCCGCCCCTGAGAATCCAGGGGTACGCATCGCAATCGTCTTCATATTGATACTATCATCAATAGGCTTATTTCTCGCATGAACTTTCAGTACCGCTTCACGGCCCTTCAAGTCAGGGCGATCTACCGTGATTTGACGGTCAAAACGACCAGGTCTCAATAATGCCGGGTCAAGAATGTCCGGTCTGTTCGTTGCTGCAACGATGATGATACCTTCGTTCGCTCCGAAACCATCCATTTCAACAAGCAATTGGTTTAATGTCTGTTCACGCTCATCATGACCTCCACCTAGGCCTGCGCCACGTTGGCGACCTACTGCATCGATCTCATCGATGAAAATGATACATGGAGCGTTCTTTTTCGCATTTTCGAAAAGGTCACGTACACGGGATGCACCGACCCCAACGAACATTTCCACAAAGTCAGAACCACTGATAGAGAAGAATGGTACGCCAGCTTCTCCAGCAACCGCTCTTGCCAATAATGTTTTACCTGTACCAGGAGGTCCGACAAGCAGAACCCCTTTAGGGATACGGGCACCAAGCTCAGAGAATTTACGTGGATCCTTTAAGAATTCCACAACCTCGACAAGCTCTTGCTTTTCTTCATCTGCACCTGCAACGTCCTTAAACTTAACTTTTTTCTTCTCTTCGCTATACAGCTTTGCCTTACTTTTACCAAAGTTCATGACACGACTTCCGCCGCCCTGTGCTTGATTAAGTAAGAAGAAGAATAAGATAAAGATAATGACAAAAGGAATGATGGAAGTAAAGAAGGTTACCCAACCGCTTGTTTCTTCCGCCGGGTCAACTGTCATTTGAATGTTTTGTTCTTCTGCAATGTTTTCCACGCGCTCTAGAGCACTGGCACTATTCGGGAAGACCGTTACAAATGTCTCTCCTTCTTTAGCGCCTTCCAACTTACCGCGTGCTTCATACACCGAACGCGTTGGTTGGATGGTGAATTCCTCCACCTTATTTTCTTCAAGATTCTGGATGAATGTATTATAGGTGATCGGTTTTTCGCTCGTGTCAGGGCTATTGAAAAAGCTCACAACACCAATGACCACTAAAAATATTAATAAATAAAAGATGGTATTACGAAATATTCTGTTCATCCCTTACCTCCTCCCACGATAGCCAAACTAAACCAATAGTAACATAGTAAATTAATCCAATTCAAGGAATCTGTATTGGGATAGCTTATTCTTCTACGTTAGAATAAATTTCTGGTTTCAATACTCCGATATACGGAAGGTTACGATATTTTTCAGCATAATCAAGGCCATATCCTACAACGAACTCATCTGGTACGATGAACCCAACATAGTCAGCTGTGATATCGGCTTTTCTTCCACTTGGTTTATCAAGCAGAGTAACAATCTTGATGGATTTCGCTTTACGGTAGCGGAATAGTTCCACTAGGTAGCTTAACGTTAAGCCACTGTCGATGATGTCCTCAATAATAAGGATGTCTCTTCCTTCTACTGAAGTATCCAAGTCTTTTAGGATTTTCACTTCACCAGAGGAAACAGTGGAGTTTCCGTAGCTTGAAACGTCCATGAAATCCATTTCCAAATATGTATCCATACGTTTGATAAGGTCGCCCATGAAAGGCATTGCGCCTTTTAATACGCCGATTGCCAAAGGAAAACGGTCACTGTAGTCCTCTGTTAATTGTGCACCTAATTCTCTAACCTTTACTTGAAGCTCTTCTTCACTAAAGAGTACTTTTTCGATATCTTTGTTCATTTCTTTGTTGCCTCCCAAACTTTTTGACTCGTCTTGCATGTTAATACTAAAACAGGACCCACCATTTCCTCTGTTGCTTCAAAAGTAGAACGTTTAAGCATGGGCATCCATAAAATCTCTTGGTTGGCATCGACAATTAAAGGCCATGTATCTCGTTGTTGTAGAGGAATTTTGCCTTCAATAAAGATGCTTTTGATTTTTTTGGAGCCGTTTGTCCCCTTCAGCTTAATTCGATCCCCGTCAAGACGGGTTCTTGCATATAGTGGAAGGGTGACTTTCGATAAATCGATCACTGCTTGATTTTCTTTGACATTTTGAGGTTTATCTTGTGTCCAAATCTCGCTGGTGATCATAAAATCGGTTGGCAGCTTCACATAACCAGGGACTTCAAGCAGATGCTTGTAGGCTTTATCACATTCATCCTTATCAAATGTCAATATGCATTCATTATAGGATTTGATAACCTGTAAGCCATTTGGGAAATGCAGCCTTCCAGAAGGGTGTTCACTTTCCAATAAGGATAATAAATTATCAATATGTATAGAGGAAAGAGATGGAGGAATTTCATTATTATAGAGATAGTTTAATATTAGTTGAATCCCTCGCCTTTGTAAAGGTTTAGCCATGAAAAGCAAAGGTTTTCTGTCCAATACCACCCTATCGTTCTCTTTACTCTTAATAACGTCAATCCATTCCTTTTCCATTAATGCCCCTATGTATTGTTCACTTTCTTGTATCTGCTCGCTGAAAGCTTGGAACCTCTGATGAAGCCCGGGAAATTCCTCCTTCAAAATGGGCAGAATGTGATGCCGCAGCCTGTTTCTTCTGTATGCGTCCTTGTCATTGCTTGGATCATGCCTGTATGGTACTTCATTTGCTTTTAGATATTCCATGATTTCAGACTTTGTGACTGTCAAGAACGGCCTTACGATTACGCCAGCTCCAAAAGTCCGTTTTGGAAGAATGCCGGCATGTCCACTCATCGATGATCCTCTTCCAAGTCTCATCAGAATGGTTTCCACCTGATCGTCTGCATGATGACCGAGCGCGAGAACGTCAGCTCGATATTTCCTCATCACTTTTTCATAAAAAGCATAGCGACATTCTCTAGCTGCAACTTGAACGGAGAGCTTCTTCTCATTTTGATAGGCAGACACATCTATTTGTTCTGCTTCAAATAGAATTTCCCTCTTTTCACATTGCTCCTTCACAAAATCCATATCCTCTTCGGATTCCGCTCCTCGGAACATATGATCGACGTGTGCTACCACCAGCTTTAAGCGTTTAGCTTCTTTAATGGAATCCAAATAATGAAGCAAACCCATGGAATCTGCTCCGCCACTGACACCAACCACCACAGTCGAGTGGGATGGCAGCAAGTCAAATTTATCTATGAATGTCGAGACAGTTTCCCACATAAAGTGTACCCATTCCTTTAATCTACGCGTATAATTTCTATTTTATCCTACCATTTGACTTCTTCTCCTGCAAAAATAGATGCTTATCCAAAAACATCCATACTGCTTTATACCCTCAAACACATCCTCAAAACGCTTATTCCTACATTATCTGGCCGTATAAATAGAAGAAATATGCAAACAGTATGACCGATAACAGCACGGCAGTTTCCATCCACCCTTTACTTGATTTTGTAGGAACTGGCTGCCTTTGTGTACTGGTACCGCTTCTAGCGGCACGACTCGTACTTGCAGCAGGTCCTTGTTTGACCTTGTTAGTTACTGGACGCTGTGCCGCCCCACTTTGAGAGGCGCTTGAGTTTCGTTGGCTCATGACAGAAAGCATCCCACTTTTCATTTCCTGTGCAGAGGAATATTCACCAGCTAACGCTCTCATCAGGACAACTTTATACCTTTTCAGCCAAGCTTCTTTGTCAATCTGCTCTTCCAACTGCTTGCGTCCGCTTTCCCCATTCTTTTGGAACTGTTTTGGGTAACAGATATGTATCATGATCATCGCCACAGCAAAAAGATCGTACGTAGCTTCTGCCTTTCTAGATCCCAGTCCCCAATACCCGCGATCAAAAAACTCCGTGAATTCTTTAATCGCCCGGCCATGCTGGGTTGTTCCACCGACATCTACAAGACGTACCTTAGGAGGGGTTGACGTCACAATGAGATTATCTGGTTTCAGATCTCCAAACACCCAACCCTCTTTATGGAGCGTTTCAAGATCTGTAAGTAATTGAAGAATCAAAATACCTGCCCACTCCATCCCTCTCTTCTGTACAAAAGAGAGAAGAGGCTCCCCTTCCAGGTATTCCATGACATAGAAGGAGAAAGATTGTTTTCCCCTCAATTGCTCCCAATCATCGACATCTAACAAAGAAGGCCCCAGGGAGAACCCTCGGACCTTCGAAAAATGACGCAGGACATTAACCTCAGAAGTGATGGACATGCTGTTTTCACTTATTTTTAATGCAGCTAATCCCTTTGAACTCCTGGTTAGATATACATACCCCGTCGCACCGTACCCGAGTGTTCTGACAATGGTGTATCTTTCTTTATGCCATTTTCCGATAATGGTCGTCCCATGAGGCAGATTACCTACCGGATTCTTCATAGTATTGTTCATCATCGGAAATCATGCTCCTCAGGTTACGTGTTTCTTTAAAATAAGGAATGGCTTCTTGAATGGCAGGACCTGTTGGTGTGATCCCACCTGTCGATAGTTTTGGAAAAATACTGGACAGCGATTCCAATCTCGGTGTCCAATCTAAGATCTTCTCCACTTCTTGGCGTTTTCCCGGGAAAACAAAGGCTGAAAACTGGTTATCACCAATTCTTGCATTCAAGCTCAGTGCCAAATCCAAAAGTGCTTCCTTGACGGTTGGAAGCTTGGACTTCATGCTAGCACTAGTATCAACAAGAATCAGCACCTGCAGGGAAACCGTTTCACCCAGTTCATCCACCACTTCCATCACTTCGCCGCGTTTCTCCGGCGGAAGGTCCTCCATGGAAGTTTCGGAACCCAATATTTGTTGAAGCTCCTTATTAATAACCCCCTGTAAAGTTTGGGTCATCGCTTTTCTGGTCACCATCTGGACTGTCTGAGATAAGTTCTTGGCATACACAATTTGACTGACGCCGCCACCAGACATTGCGATCCCCTCTATCTCTTGCATTCCTCTTTCATCTATCGTATCCTCATCCATCACCCCAATAACATTTACTGTAATACCCTGCTCCTTCGCAAGAGCTGCCATGGCAATTGGGTCGTCCCCTGAATTTGAGCATCCATCTGTAATTAATAAAATTTGTTTTAACGTTCCTTTATACACGTTTCGTCCCCTCCTAATGCGTATAATTTACATTAGCCATCATGGACGAAACAGACTTAATTTATACCTTTTGTACGCAATTTACCTTCTAAGAGGTATTCACCCCAACCACTTCCTTTTTACTCATTAATGATAGGGCAAACTTGAACTCTGCTAGTAGATAGATTGGCAGTTTAGCGAGTTGGCCTATTCGTTCCTTCCCGGACACGGGTTCATTCGGCATTGCTGACAGAATCGTTTCTTTTCCACTCTCGTTCGTTGCTTTCATTCTGGATAAAAGACTAATCTCTTTATCCATCACACTTCGGGCAATCACTGCCAGTGAATTCATCTTTCTCCTCATCACGCTTCCAGCATTACCTAATTGGTTGGCCCCTCTTCCCAGCATGATCTCTGCCGTGCTTGCAAGCTTCAGAGCTTTTCTCCCCAGCATTTTCTTAGGAGCAACGGAAACCACACCAACATTTTTACTCTCCATTACCTCCACAAGCTCACGACGGCCACCCATTTCCTTCACAAGACCCGTTACCATTTTAGATAAAATTCTCAACATTTAAAGCGCCTCCTTCATTCCTTGGTTTTTGGATAAATAGTGATAGGCAGGAATGGCTGCCCATTTCGGAATATTCCTCTCTATTTTTGCTACCACAACCGTCATATCGTCTTGGATCTGACCAGATCTTGTTCGAATGACCTCCTCCATAATGATATCTGCCATTTCTTGCGGGTCGTCCGTTCTGATTTCGGATACTTTTCGCTTCATCCACAAATCATAGTTCTCTACATGCTTTGGTCCTTCAAAAATTCCGTCGCTCATCATAATGAGAAGATCACCAGCTTTCAACTGGGAACTCACGACGTCCACATCGAATTCTTGAATGATGCCCATTGGTAGATTACTTGCCTCAATTTTAATTACTTTATCTCCCCTCTTCACAAAACTTGGAGTCGAACCAACTTTCAAAAACTTAGCAGAAGCATCTTGAAGATCAATCATTGCTAGATCGAGCGTCGTAAAAATCTCATCGGTCGTCCTTAATGATAGGACCGAGTTTACCGATTTGATTGCTACTTTTTCTTTGATTCCAGACTGTAGAATCTCTTGAAGCAACTTTAATGTCTCTTTACTTTCATAGTGCGCGCGCTCACCATTTCCCATCCCGTCACTAATGGCAATGGCGTATTTTCCATGTCCTAACTCTATTGTGGAATAGCTATCCCCCGATATCAGTCCTCCTCCTTTTGCGGCATGCGCAACGCCTGTGTCGACTACAAACGCTTTTGCAGAGCCGAATGATACATGACAGTAACCATTGTTATCCGCATTACACTCTTCTTTTTTAACAATAATGTTCTCTCGCAATATATCTGAAAGCATCGGAGCAATGAGTTTTTCACACTCACCCCGCCCTTCGCAGTATGGAACTGTCATTTCAATATCCACATTCCCCTGCTCGACGCTGTAAATTTCGACTTGTTCAATTTCAATTCCGAATGCTTGGAGGGCATCTAGTATCTGATCTTCCTGAACATAATGATTCTCCCTCTCTCGCTGAATCTCCCTTGCAAAATCCTCCATCACTTGTGAAACTCCCATCAATTGATCGGCTACCAACCTCCTACTCTCCATTAATTGTTTTTTCAGCTTCTCACTCGCGTGGAACTGGGCCAGCTCGTTTTTGATCACGGTTTTTACCTTTTCCGATTTTACGCAATGGCGATCCCACTCCTTTTGCAGTTTGACATTCAGACTGATGGTTCCTTCCTCTGTATCCTCCATTAAGTGAGTCATATAATCATAGGTTTTCTGGAAATTCTGTGTCCAGCACTGCTCTTTTTTAAAGCAATTTTGACACGTCTTCTCAGTTACATTACTCAAAAAGAGATCCACTTCTTTTTCCGAATTTGGATGTTCAAATTGAAATTTTGAAAAACTGTTAGATAGCGCTTGGAAAACGTGTGAAAATTGTTCCACCCTATTCGCAGTCACATCACGGATCTTCCGCATGTATTGCTGTTGCTCTGCTGTATGTTCGGCTGTTCCGGGAATGGATTTAGCCAGGTTAGCAATAGCTCTTTGTGGGGTTAGCAGAAAGAGCGCAACAGCCACCATTGACTCCATGATGGTAGGAACAAGCAGCGTCATCCCCTCCCCATAAATGCCAATTAGTAATGTGCCTAGAAGCAGTCCCACCGATACACCAAGCTTGTTTCCTTCCCGTAACAGCCCTCCTAACAGACCGGCAAAAGCCAGCAAACTCATCTGATATAGGTTGGATACAGTTGCTAAGCTTAGAATGAGCCCTGTCACCACACCAACCGTCGAACCAATGGTGGCTCCAGCGACAAAAGCAAAGATTAATACAAGATATCGAGATAATATATGTTCAACAGATAGATCATAGGCTGTCCAGCCGATAGTCCCTGTCAAAACCGAAGCGAACAAAATAATGAGACAAATAATTTCCTCTGTTTTAAATGCCTGTCTCTTTTTCCTCATGGTGATGAGCGGCAGACTTTGGAAAAAGATGAGTGTGAGGATAAATCCAAGCCCTGCCTCTACTCCGATCATCAGCCAATCATATGTCACAATTCCCGTTGTAAAATAAATCATCGTTGTCTTGGATAGAAAGGCCGAGAGGAAGACCAGAAACGGCATTGCCTTAAGAGGCTCTATCTTTAATGCCTGAGCCCATTTGAAAAGGAGAACAAATAATATCATCCCACCAAGTACATAGGCGGCGGTCAGTGCCGAGATAGTGGCCGATCCGACCATTAAGGCAATTAATGTGAGCCCCGCCCGTTTCTTTTTCAAAAAATACACAGCTGCGAAAAATGGTAATGCAAACGGTGTGATTTCATTAAGGATTAAAGCTCGTCCGAGTAAGAACCCGATAAAGACTAAAAGAAATCCTTGGTGAAATAGAATGGACGTAAGTTTCGTTTTCGTCGTATGGATCGACTTCATAAATGTTTTTCTGACTTTCCCAAACTGAAGATTGGAAACCGGTTCCCCCAAATCTCTTTCTAGTCCCTGCATGATATCCACTCCCATATTTTATCTATTGGGGTCATTATACAAGCTCAAAAGGAAAAGATTTGTCAAAAGAACCGTCTAGAACCTAAGAAGTGTTCGACGTATTACAAGGAAAAGAGGGAAAAGCTGTCATGAAATCATCGCATTTGCTATTCACTCTCATCAGTTTTTGTAAATTCTCTAGGTAATTGCTAGGATAATGTTCTAATTATTCTTACATTTTTAAAACGTATTGACATATGAATGATAAGTTAGTATGATAATTCTTGTGTCTTGTGAGAGATTACTAATTTCTCCTGCATTATTTATAAATTTGGCGGTGTAGCGACGAGCGACACTTCACCGAATTTGCTTCGAGTTGTCCCGACGGATTCACTTCCTGGCTTTACTTGCAGAGGAAGGGACACAGACCATTAACACTGGTCGCCAGTGAATCTAATGAAACACTTATAAATTTGGCGGTGTAGCTCAGCTGGCTAGAGCGTACGGTTCATACCCGTGAGGTCGTGGGTTCGACTCCCTCCGCCGCTACCAACTTTATAAGGCCCATTGGTCAAGCGGTTAAGACACCGCCCTTTCACGGCGGTAACACGGGTTCGAATCCCGTATGGGTCATAAAATAAAAGCTGCCACAGCTTCAGGGAATACCTGATACTGTGGCAGCTTTTTTGTGTTTGTGCACTTTTGAAAAGTGGTTTTGGGTAACTTTCTTTTTATTTCGGGGTCGATCCATCCATATTAACTGTTCCCACTATTCAAATTTAGCGAGAATATTCGTTTATCCATTGTAAATGGAATATATCCATTGTAAAGCCAATATATCCATTGCAAAAATGATATATCCATTGTAAAACCGATATATCCATCATAAAAAAGATTTATCCATTATAAGACCCTAAGGTAACTTTCCCCCTTGCTAAATGCATAACCTTAGTTGATTGTAGTGGAAGGCGCGAAGACTCCCGCGGGAGGAAGGGACAGGGGAGACCCTACAGGCGAAGCCGAGGAGGCTCCCGGACCGCCCGCAGGAAAGCGAAGCGCCTAGAACGGAAATCAACCGTCCTAGAACTCCCCCCTACCAAAACCAAAAAAACACGCCCCAAAAAAGGGCGTGCTCAAACATTACGTTTTATATATGAGATTTTCAGCAGCAAGTTACTTTCTACTTGCTCCACGACCTCCACGTTTTGATTCCGTGCTACGCTTCAGGGTAGATAAACGATCTTCGCTATCTTTCAAGAATCTAGCCATCTTCTGTTCGAAGTTTTCCTTTGGTTTGAATTCTTCTCTTCTTCCTCGTGGCGGACGTTGATTTGAGCGTTGTTGGTTGTTGTTGTTCGGACGTTGTGATGGTGCAGCAGAACGTGGTTGTGGCTCACGATACGTGTCGCTTGCCTTTTTAATGGATAGACCAATTTTGCCATCCTTCTCCACATTGATCACTTTCACCTGTACTTCGTCCCCAACTTTTAAATGGTCGTTAATATCCTTCACATAGTTGTCTGCAACTTCACTGATGTGAACAAGACCAGTTGTTCCTCCTGGCAACTCAACGAACGCGCCAAAATTAGTTATACCTGTTACCTTACCCTGTAACTTGCTGCCTACTTCGATTGACATAAAAAAAATGCTCCTCCTTAAAATCATAAAAATAAATCACTTTACCTACCATTATACCTAGAGCAAAATTGAGGTGTCAATATGACGACTAATCTGACGACGAATCGTCAGGCATATTGAAGATGATTTCATCCTCTTCTGACATGAAATAATCTCTACGTGCGATCTTCGCAATATAATCATCATCGTTCAGTTTTACAATTTCCTCTTCTAAACGCTGTTGTTCTTTTTTCAGTTTTGCCAGCTCTTGTGCGACTACTTCTTTTCTATCTTCTTTTTCTTGAAGAATAGCTCGTTGGTCTAAGAGTGTTTTTCCCATTAGTATTCCAAAGACTAATGCTAAACAAAAGAATAATGATAAACGGCGATAAAGTCCACGGCGTCTTTTCTGTTGTTTCAACTGCTGGTCCTGTTTTTGTTTGGAATAATCGGAATGGATTTTTGCTACCTTTTCATCTTTTGCCGCGCTCATCTTATCATTCCTCTCCTAGCGCTTTTTCCAAAAGTTCTTTACTCTATTTATTATACTATGTTTCCTATTCTTTACTAGTGTGAAAAATCCTTCAAGTTTTTTGAAAACAATGTGTAAATATTTTTTGACAACGTTCGGGACCAACTTCCATACTAGCATAAGGATCCACCTAAATGGTAATGAACAAATTTTAACAATCCGCCATATGACCAGAAGCAGAAAGCGGACTGTGGAGTAAAGAAACTTCCAAATACCTAATAATAATACGATAAGTGCTTGTACTAATAGTTGAATGGGCTTTACTATCAGCATTCTTACCATCTTTTCCAAGAAACGATACAAATTGATGACAAGTTGTATGATGGACTCTAGCAGGTTTAAATAAAAATACCGGAATAAGCTTTGATAAGCTGCAAAGCCGCATACGAGTGCAATGAGAATATAAAAACGGATTTCCCCTTCATTGACCCTTAGTAATACATAAAAACCGATAAGGGCTTGCAAGAGCCAAAACAGGATGTCGTGAATGAACACGACCCATTTGGCTCTTTTTTCCCGTTTCAGAAAACGTCCATACGTATCGATGGCCGCTCCAAGCCATGCCCCCATCCCAATCATGGCAAGCATTGTATAAAGCTGGGTGGTAAGCGTCATTTGAACAACTTACTAAAGAACCCTTTAGCTTTCTCCGCCTGTTGATCATCTAAATAAATGATTTCCATGATCTTGCCTTTGATGGAGACGACGCCACTTTCTACATCTAGGTTTTTCATCTGAAGGTTTTGACCTCTGACAGAGAGAAATCCCATGACGGTTTCGAGCAGAAACTCTTCGTTATCAAAACTTTCCACTTGCTTTACACCTGTGATATCCAACATTCTGCGGCTTCTCATCACGATGTCTTGCTCTTGGACAGTCTGCTTGTTTCCTTGATTCGGATCATAGTATTGGTTCATATTCATCCCTCACCCATCTAGTACTTGAAGATAGTACATGTATATGAGAGGGATATATTTTTAGAACAAGCCTGTCCGTTACTCTTCGGTTTGTTCCACTCTTTCTTCTTTTACAATCGTGTACATCATGGCTGCGTCTTCTTTTTTCGCATTCTCTTGAATGTTGTCGATGGAAGCCGTAACGATTTTTTGGCCAAAGTGAATCTTCAATTCATCTCCCGCTTTTACATTGCTGCTGGCTTTCGCTTGTACGTTGTTGATATAGATACGTCCTTGTTCTGCCACTTCTTTAGCAAGTGTACGACGCTTAATGATTCTTGATACTTTCAAAAATTTATCTAAACGCATTTTCTAACTCCCCCTATATTAAATGTCTGTTAAACACCGCTGGTAATTTCCGCACTAGGCATCGCTTTACACGGGGCACTTGCGGAGCCTCCTCGGCAAGCCTGCGGGGTCTCCGCGAAGTGCTACCTCCCGCAGGAGTCTTCGCCATGTGCTTCAATCACCAGCTAGGATATCTGCATAGGAACAGAGAATCTTCATCCATTTATAATCCGTTCTTTTTTGCTTCTTCCCAGATAGCATCTAATTGTTCTAATGATAGATTCTCGAAGGAGTGCCCTAATTCCTTTACCTTCTTTTCAATAAAAGTAAACCTGCGGTAAAATTTCCGGTTGGTTAGGGCCACCGCTTCTTCTGGATCTATTTTATAGTATCTTGCAATGTTGACGAGAGCAAAAAGTACGTCTCCGAATTCTGCGGTCACAAGTTCAGAACTTGAATCCTTTGCCAATTCTTCCTGCAACTCAGCGATTTCCTCGTTTACTTTATCCCACATTGGTGCAACATCATCCCAATCGAACCCAACTTTGCCGGCTTTTTTCTGATATTGGAATGCTTTCGTAAGATTAGGAAGCCCTTTTGCAACGGAATCTAGAATGGACTGCTCGGCCCTTTCTCCTTTTTCCTCGGCTTTGATGGCTTCCCAATTGTTGATAACATCGTCTGCATCCTCAACAGAAGTGTCTGCAAATACATGAGGGTGTCTGCGGATCATCTTCTCATTGATCCCCTCTATCACATCTTCTATGCTAAAGTACCCTTCATCCTCGCCAATTTGGGCATGTAGCAGTACTTGTAAAAGAACGTCCCCAAGTTCCTCAATGATTCCGTCTGTGTCTTCCTCATCAATGGCATCGAGCAATTCATATGCTTCTTCGATTAAATATTTTTTTAAAGATTCATGCGTTTGCTTCTGATCCCATGGGCAGCCACCAGGACCTCTTAATGTCGCAATGGTTTTTCTAAAAGAAGAGAATTGTTTATAAAGAACCTCCTCCTCTTTCACTGCAGGGACATAGACGCTTGTCAGATTATTGATTTCTGCCACCCTATCAAGTTCGTACAATGGTACCTCTGTAATCTGTTCTAAGCAAGATCCCGCTGCCGTTACAATCGTCACGGGATAATCATCCGGCAACATCTCCATCAAGGTAAGCTTCACTTCTGATGCAATGAAGGCATCATATACCTGGCAGAAGATCATCGCCTGGGTCGGTTCAATCGCTTCTTTTATAAGCGCAGTTGCATCATGAAATTGAAAGCCGTCAATTGGATCAAGCCCTACTGCTGTAAACATCGGGTCAAGGAAGCTTTGTCCGCCTTTAATGTCGAGAGTAATACTGCCTTCTTTCTCTTTTTCGAGCAAGATTTGCACGGTTTTTTCCGCCACAAGCGGATGGCCAGGAACAGCATACACAATTTCCTTATCTGCACTAAGATTGATCAGTTCTTCTGCAATTCTTTCATATACTGTGCCGAATGTGCCTTCCTGTTCATAGATGGCATCAAACGACTCGTAGGTGAGCCCTTCCCGTTCAAGCTCCTCAATAACAGGATGCTCTTTCGTTCGAAGGTAAAGATGTTCGGCCTTCATTAATTGCTTGTACACTCCCATCGGAAGCTGTTCAAGATCCCCTGCACCAAGTCCCAGAACCTTTATCATATTCATAAATGGACACCAACTTTATAATTATTTTAAAAGCTTCACCAATTTCTTTCCTAGTGGGAGAAGCATAAGTTCTTCTTTTGTAAAAAAGTGATTTTTTATTAAAATTAACAGGTAGGTGAATCCGCCGATTATCACTCCCACTATGCTTTGGAAGGTGGCCATCTTACGGCTATCCTCTATCAGTGAATCTGTCAGAAGCAGATAGACTGTCAACACGGCAGACATCATCGCGATGCTTACAAGCAAGGGAACGGTTGGCATTCTCTCAAAAATAGAAGTGCCTGTCTTCTTTTTTAACGCCAGGATCATCATGGTGGCGACCGAACTGAACGCCAACAATGTACCGATTGCCGCTCCCAATGTCGAATGGGCGGGAATCAATAGGACATTAAGCAAATATTTAAAGCCAATCCCGATACTTACGAAAAGAGCCGGAAGATAAGGGTTGCCAAGCCCCTGCAAGATAGCAGCTGCTGTCAGGGCAATGCTGCAAAAGAGAATCGACAAACCAAGTACCATTAGAACGTGGTAGCCGTTTTCATTGGAAAAAAGCATCATATTCACCGGTTTGATCAGCCAGGCAAGACCCACTGCTGCTCCCGCTCCCACTCCAATACTGACACGGATAGAGAGACTTATCTTTTCTTTCACTTCCTTCCCCTTAGAAAGAATTATGTATGGGACAAGAGATAGCGAGAATGCCGTCGCCACTACCGTTCCAAGCTGAATAAGCGGTTGTCCCCTGTCATAGACCCCTTTAAGCTCTTTAGCTTGTTGTTCGTTGATTCCTGCTTCCAATAACCCCGCGTAAATAGTGAACGCGTCTACCATCTGAAAAAGAACCAGCAATAGCGAGCTGATGCAAATGGTAAAGCCTTGAAGCATCAGAACCTTTACAATAGACTTCGAAGTCGGAAGCACATTTGAAGGTGCAGCCGTATGCATGTGCTTCCTTTTCCTCTTTTGATAAAAGACCAACAGAGCAAGTACGGCTGCAAAGCCCCCAATGACAGAACCGAATATGGCACCTGCACCTACTTCATAGAGGGAAAATCCCGCGTTCATAAGCAGATAGGATAGCACCAAGATCGTCCCTACTCTAATTACCTGTTCACTGACTTGCGAAACGGCTGTCGGTGTCATTTCCCCAAGTCCCTGAAAGCTTCCTCTCCAGACAGAGACCAAAGGCAACACCAAAAAAGAGAACGCAACAATTTTAATTAATATGGAGAGTTCCAGATCTCCCATAAAAGCTGCCAAGTGGGTCGCACCAAAGTAAAGCAACAGGAAAAAGCTCAAACCCAAAAGTGTCAAGAAACTAAAGGACACCCAGCGTATTTTCCGTGCCGCTTGCTCCCTTGTGCTCTCTGGGTGTTCTGCGATGATTTTAGAAATGACAACCGGAAAGCCATATGTAGATAAAATGATAGCCACCCCATAAAAGGGATATACCTGCTGATAAATATAAAAGCCGACATCTCCTACGATGTTTTGAAAAGGAACGCGATAGGCTGCACTGAGGATTTTAATGATGATCCCTGCAATGGTAAGAATCATGGCGCCTTTCCAGACCTTTTGATAGGAGTGTGGTGATAAATCATTCATAAAAAAGCCCGCCTTAAAGGTATTCGTACAATTGTATAATTATAGCATATTAGCAAGGTTTAGAGACATAAGAAAAGAAGCAACAGACACGCATGCCCGTTGCTTCCACTTAATTATTATTGCTCCATCTGTCTTGCAAGGAAGCCTGCAGCTGTTTCCACTGCTTTCTGTTCCACTTCTCCAAGCGACTTATCTTTGGACATGATCACCACTGCCCCAATCGGATCTCCGTTCGCCACGATAGGTCCAATGGTATAAGAAGAAAGTGGTTCAACGTGCCCGTCGACAATGGCCAGCTGCTGTTCATCCGTTTTTAATACGGAATTGCGATCTTCCATGGATTTCTCCACGACTTCGCTGATGCTTTTGTTCAAGTATTCCTTTTTCGAGCTCCCAGCGACAGCAATAAACGTATCGCGATCACAGATTAACACCGGGTGGCCCAGGCTATCATAGAGAGCTTCCGCATATTCCTTAGCGAAATCGCTAAGCTCACTAATTGGAGAGTATTTCTTTAAAATAACCTCTCCGTCCCGGTCGACGAAAATCTCAAGCGGGTCACCCTCGCGAATACGCAAGGTTCTTCTTATTTCTTTAGGAATTACAACGCGACCTAGGTCATCAATACGACGTACAATACCAGTTGCTTTCATTTCTTAGGTTGCCTCCTTCATCCGATGATAAAAAGAGATGAGTTAAATTGGTGGAATTGATCAATATGTCCTGCTTTTGAAGAATTCACCATTCGTTGAAGTTAGTATCCTACACTCAGGGAGTTATATACATGTTGGAAATGTTTTTTTCTGATAGTAAATTCCCCCAGTATTTATATAGACGTTTCTTCACAAACTCAAACCTATGAGGAAGCATTCACGCTTTCTTTTTTTACTTTTTCTAGCCCTTTTATCATGGAAATGGCCACCTGTATCCACTCTTCTGTCGCAGAACGTTTCGTCTGGATGACAATCTTCAGGTGTTTTCCTTCCATACCGAGGCTCACCATCCTGCCAAACTCATTCCCTAATAAGAATAGCTTTTGACCATCAATAATGGCGCTTGCTTCCTCTGAAAGAAGAATGACCAACTCTTGTTTTGTTTGTTTGATGGAATCCACTTTTTCCTTTAGACCATAGACTCTCATCTCTGATACTTGGAATAAATAATCGACCTCTTTTGGGTAGTTTCCGAAACGATCTTTCATTTCATCTTGAAGCTCTAAAAGATCCTCTTTAGACTCTAATCCGCGGAAACGCTTATACATATCGATCTTTTGCTTACTGTCCGGGATATAGGACTCAGGAATGTACGCATCAAGCTCCACATCAATGGAGATTTCATGCGCCTTTTTCGCATTTTTCGCGCCTTGGCGCTGCTCGATTGCTTCTTTTAGCATCTGGGAATACATATCAAATCCAACTGAATCAATAAATCCGTGTTGCTGGGCACCTAACAGATTTCCGGCTCCGCGAATGGAAAGGTCACGCATGGCAATTTTGAATCCTGAACCAAGCTCTGTGAATTCCTTGATAGATTGCAGGCGTTTCTCGGCCACTTCTGTGAGCACTTTATCTTTTCGATATGTGAAATAGGCATATGCGACTCGATTGGACCTTCCTACGCGTCCTCTGAGCTGATAAAGCTGGGATAATCCCATTCTATCTGCATCAAAGACAATCAATGTATTAACATTTGGAATGTCCACACCTGTTTCAATGATGGTCGTACTAACAAGCACTTCCGCTTCTCCTTCAAGAAACTGAATCATCACCGACTCTAGTTCGTTTTCGGTCATTTTTCCATGTGCATAGGTGACACGCGCTTCTGGAACAAGCATGGAGATCTCATCCGCTTTTCGCTCGATATCTTCCACCCTGTTATATAAGAAATAAATTTGACCGCCTCGGGCCAGCTCTCTTTCAATCGCTTCCTTTACCAGGTTCCCGTTATATTCCATCACATACGTTTGTACCGGGAAACGGTTTTCCGGCGGTGTCTCAATGACAGACAAGTCACGCACCCCGAGCATCGACATATGAAGGGTCCGCGGAATTGGCGTTGCGGTAAGGGTAAGCACATCGATATTAGCTTTAAGCTGTTTAATTTTTTCCTTATGGGTAACTCCAAAACGCTGTTCCTCATCAATAATTAACAAGCCTAGGTCTTTGTATTTAATATCTTTGGACAATAATCGGTGTGTCCCAACAACTATATCCACCGTTCCATTTCCAAGCCCTTTCATCGTTTCCGTCTGTTGTTTTCTTGATCGGAAACGGCTCAACAGGCCTATATTAATAGGGTAATCTTGGAATCTTTCCCTGATCGTTTCATAATGCTGCTGTGCCAAAATGGTGGTTGGAACCAAAATGGCTACCTGTTTGCCGTCTGTAATCGCCTTAAAGGCAGCCCTGATGGCAACTTCCGTTTTACCATAGCCCACATCTCCACACAGCAATCGGTCCATCGGGCGAGTTTTTTCCATATCCAATTTGATTTCATGGATGGATCGCAACTGATCTTCTGTCTCCTGATAAGGGAAGGTTGCTTCAAACTCTCTTTGCATTTCTCCATCTGGTGAAAAGGCATGACCGACACTCGCTTCTCTTTCGGCATATAGCTTAATCAGGTCATCTGCAATGTCTTGGACAGACGACTCCACTTTATTTTTTACCTTTTTCCAGTCGGTTCCACCAAGCTTATAAACTTTCGGTTCTTTCCCTTCAGAACCTACATATTTCTGCACCTGATCTATTTGCTCAACAGGGACATAAAGTTTATCAGAGCCTTGATATTTAATATGAATATAATCTTTATGAAGGCCATTAATATCTAGTGTTTCAATTCCTAAGTATTTACCGATTCCGTGGTTGATATGGACCACATAGTCCCCAACATTCAATTCGGTGTAATTTTTAATTCGTTCTGCGTTCGATAGCTTTTGTCTGTTTTTAGGCTTTTTTGCTTTCTTCTTAAAAAGCTCTTCCTCTGTAATGACCGCAAGCTTTTGCATCGGTAATTCAAAACCTGATTGCAGGTCTCCTTCCACAAGTTGGACCTCGCCATGGGCAAAGGCCGACCCTTTGGAAAGCTTTCTTATATCCATTTCATAATCAGCAAACACTGTCTCTAACTTTTCCATCCGCTCTTGGTTGGAAGCAAGGACCACAATTGCATAGTTTGCTTTTCTCCAACGCTCAATTTCCGATTTTAGCAGGTGCATCTGCCCGTGGAAATGCTGCATGCTCTTAGAAGACATATTAATCAAGTTTTCTGGATGAGTATGCGGCACTGCTCGTAAGAAAAGGGATAGATAAAGAAATGGTTGCTTTTTGCTATGTACAATTTGGGCAAAAGAATGGGAAAACTTCAGGTCATGGACCGCTTTTCCTTCTGCCAATAGCTCTACAAGCCACTCTGCTTCCTCTTTATCAAGACTTTCTGCCGTTTCATGGACTCTGCTGATTTCATCCATGATCACTATTCCGCCCCGAGGAATGTAATCTAGTAAACTAGCTGGTGAACTGTAAAAGAATGAAAGATATTTGTACAGCTCTGAAAACACTTGTCCGTTGCGTATTTGTTCTAGCTCATAGGAAATATTTTCCGTTAACAGCTGTTTTACTTTATCATTTTTCATCTTTTTAATCGTTTTCGCCAGTTCTTTTTCAAGAACCTCCCGGCCATTGGCAAGCTCTTGATCTGTAAGGAGCATTTCCGTTGCAGGGCCAATCGTCACCATAACCATATGTTTTTGAGAACGTTGATCTTCTACCGTAAAATAACGGATCGACTCTACTTCGTCATCAAAAAGTTCAATCCGAATGGCATATTCCTCTGTGATAGGGTAGATGTCGATGATTCCGCCTCTAATACTGAAATCTCCTGGCGTTGCAACCATTCCTACCCGCTGATATCCGAACCTGACTAGACGTTCTGCTAAGTTATCGAGTTCCAACGTCTTTTCTACTTCAATGGTCAACAACGTTTGCTGCCATTTTTCTTTTGATGGGAGTATTCTTTTTAACCCTGCGATGGGTGCGATAATAATCCCATTATTTTTAGTAGCCCAATGGTTAAGGGCCTCTACGCGCTGTGCTTTAAGTTCTGGACTGGCGATACCGATTTCTGCCGCCAACACATCGTTTACAGGGTAAAGATACAGTTGATCCTCCGGCAGGAAGCTTGCCAAATCATCATACACCTTTTGGGCATGAAATAAATTATGGGTGATGAGCAGGATTGGCGCCTTTCTTTCTTCATACAACGCCGCAATTAACATGGACCTCGCCGAATTAGAAATTCCTGAAATCAACTGTTCTTGCAACCCCTCTTGCAGGCCAACCAAAACCGACTGGAAATCATCATTTTCACTGAAATATGGAATAAAACCCTTCATGACAAACACCCTCCCCTCTCTATGATTAATGTTTTATATTCTGCTTTTTTATCATTGAGCTTCTCAGACGCAAAAAGGCTTTGGTGTCTCACCAAAGCTAATTTATCTGCTCTATTGTATGAACCGTTCTTGTTCATGCCAGTCAGGATTCCGGTCAAGGGCTTCCTGGCAATCCTCACAAATCGTTTTAACATGTACATCACCATTTTGTTGATATGCTATCATTTCATGTCGTTCTGTATCCGATAGTTGATGAAAACCCAGTTCTTCTGAAAATACCGATTTGGAATCGATGGTGCCGACTTTATAGCCGCAATGTCTGCAATGATAATGGATAGCCATCTTTTTCCCTCCACTTTTCTGCAAGGCCTAGAAAATGGCCTCTTTTACCAATAGTATGAACAGTGGGAAACATTGTTATACAAGGTGTGTTGGGTTTGAAGAAGCTCAGAAAAACTACCTTAACATTCTATTACTGATTAAAAGTGTTCATTACTTGAAGGAATTCTTTTGACAAGTTTTCTTCACAAGCTTCTGCCGCTTTTTTTATGCTGTCATCGATTGCCGGACGCTCTTCTGTTTGGAACTTCCCAAGTACATAATCCGAGATGGACGGTCCGTTTTTCGGACGGTCAATGCCCATTCTAATACGGTTGAAATTCTGGGTCTGTAGGTGCTGTATCAAGGACTTAATTCCATTATGCCCCCCGGCACTGCCCTTTTGGCGAAGACGCAGCTTTCCGGCTGGTAAATCTAAGTCATCATATATTACCACAAGATCCTCTACATCTAGCTTATAGAAGTCCAATAACGGGCGAACACATTCCCCCGATAAATTCATATATGTAAGAGGCTTCACTAATAGTACTTTTTCGCCGTTTATAGTACCTTGTCCGAAAATCCCTTTGAATTTGGACTGTGTTAATGGGATGTTCCATTTGTCTGCTAATTCATCTATTACCATAAATCCGATATTGTGCCTTGTTTCTTCATATTGACGGCCTGGATTTCCAAGCCCCACAAATACTTTCATTATTTTTCCTCCTGAAACGTCTTGCTCTTTACCAAATAAGGATTGCAAAAATTTTTTCATGAATACCTCCCACAAACCTATTCGCTATCTTTCATTTTACTTGAACATGGGGTGAAAAGGAAATGAGAAGGGGTCTAGTCGATTAAAACAACTCTATATTACTGGAGTTTAGAAGCCACTGGGTGGTTAAAGTGCGCTATACGACTGTTTGCGCGTTTTCTTCTTGCCTTCGGGCGTATAGAAGCATTCTATTTAACCGTTTACCGCTTTTCCTCGTGCCTTCGGGCGTATAGAAGCCCTCTATTTGACCGTTTACCGCTTTTCCTCGTGCTTTCGGGCGTATAGAAGCATTCTATTTGACCGTTTACTCTTTTCACTCGTGCCTTCGGGCGTATAGAAGCATTCTATTTGACCGTTTACCGTTTTTCCTCGTGCCTTCGGGCGTATAGAAGCATTCTATTTGACCGTTTACTCTTTTCCTCGTGGCTTTGGGCATTTTTAATCATCTAGTTCCCTTAGCTACTAACCTCCATAATTGTACTCCTCATGCCACAGTGTTTAGAAAATCTTCTCCGCAACAAGAGAAAAGACGTAACCATAAAGGTTACGCCTCCTCCTCTGTGCTTTCCTTGTTTTCTCTACCTTCTACAAGTTCAGGCTCGCCTGGTTCTTGTTCTTCTCCAGGATCGATTTCCTCTTCTTGTCGTGGAGGTAAGATGGAAGCAACCACTTCATCATCTTCATGATTGAAGCTGTATTTACCTGATTTTAAATCGCCGATTGTGATATTTTCGTTCACGTCAAGTTCCGTGACATCCACATCAATGGATTCCGGTACATCGTTTGGAAGTGCTTTGATGGAGACTTCATGGAGAACTTGTTGTAAGACCCCTCCATCTTTCACTCCTTTTGCATCGCCTGTAACGTGAACCGTAACATCTACATCAATCTCTGATTTAAAATTTACTACATGGAAATCCAAGTGGACGAATTCCAAGCTTTTCAACGGGTTAATCTGATAATCGTAAAGCATTACTTTGCGCTTATCTGAGCCGATTTCAAGCGAAATGATGCCGTTTCGTCCTGTTTCACGAATCGTTTTAATAAATTCTTTACTATCGACAGTAATAGATTTATTTTCTGTATCATTCCCGTAAACAACCGCTGGAATTAAACCTTCCTCACGGATTTTGGTTTTTGAAGATCCTTTGAATTCTGTACGTTCATTTGCATGTAATACTGACATTCTTATCACCTTCCTGGGAAAATAAAATACTTGTCTCTCATTCAATTTCCCCAATTTTCGGAAGGTTAAACATGATTCTTACGATTAATCAAATAAAGTACTAACGGATTTTTCTTCATGCACACGAATTATCGCTTCAGCAATAAGCTGTGCAACAGACAGTTGTGTGATTTTTTCTATTTTCTTCTCTTCTGGTAAGGAGATGGTGTTTGTGATTACCAACTCTTTAATTTTAGAGTTTTGAATACGTTCAATTGCAGGGCCTGACAGTACTGGGTGTGTACAGCATGCATATACTTCTTTTGCTCCATTTTCAATCAAGGCATTTGCCGCTAACGTTATGGTTCCCGCAGTATCAATCATGTCATCGATCAAGATGGCCGTTCTTCCTTCGATATGACCAACAATGTTCATAACCTCTGCAACATTTGGACGAGGTCTGCGTTTGTCGATGATCGCAATCGGCGCTTTCAAGCGATCAGCTAGCTTTCTTGCTCTTGTTACCCCACCATGGTCAGGGGATACGATTACAAGGTCTTCTAGTTGTTTGCTATCGAAGTATTCCGCCAAAATCGGAACACCCATTAAGTGGTCAATCAGGATATCAAAGAATCCTTGAATTTGCGGTGCATGCAGATCAAGCGTGATGACGCGGTCTGCTCCAGCAGTTTCTAATAGGTTTGCCACTAGTTTAGCCGTGATTGGCTCACGAGCACGCGCTTTACGGTCTTGTCTTCCATAACCGTAGTATGGCATTACAATGTTGATTGTTTTTGCAGAAGCACGTTTTAGTGCATCAATCATGATAAGCGTCTCCATGATATGTTCGTTTACAGGTGCGCTTGTAGATTGGATCACATACACGTCACAACCACGGATGCTTTCCTCGATGTTTATTTGGACTTCTCCATCACTGAAACGGGCAACGGAACATTTTCCGATTGGAACACCTACATGTTGAGCAATTTCTTCCGCTAAGGCTGTGTTGGAATTTAACGTAAAAATCTTTAGATTAGAATCTGCATACTTTGGCATGATATCTTGAACCCTCCGCTAGGTTTTTTTAATGGCTTCTTTTAATGACTTTGTTAAACACTACTGTTGATTTCCGCACCGGACTTCGCTTTCCTAGGGGCGCTGCTTGAGCCTCCTCACAACGCTCGGGGGTCTCAAGCTACCGCTATCTCCCTCAGGACAAGGAAGACTTCGTCAGCGATTCATCGCACGAAGAAAATGCGTAGCATTTTCGAGGAGTCTTCGCCCTGTGCTCCAATCAACAGCTGTAAAAACTCTCTGAAACAGTCGATTTATTTATTGTTAAGCTTGTTTACGTAGTTTTCTTTGTTTACTTGGCGTGCGCGTGCGATGGATAGTGCTTCTCCTGGCACATCTTCTGTGATGGTGGAGCCTGCTGCAACATAGGCGTTTTTGCCGATTGTTACAGGTGCCACCAAGTTGGAGTTGCAACCTACAAACACACCATCTTCAATTTTGGTTAAGTATTTCTTTTTCCCATCATAGTTGACGGTGATAGAGCCGCATCCAAGGTTCACGTCCGCTCCAACTTCCGCATCTCCAATATAGCTAAGATGAGAAGCCTTGCTTCCGTTTCCAAATGTCGCTTTTTTCACTTCCACAAAGTTACCGAGCTTTACTTCATTTCCAATCTTGGAATCAGGTCTCACGTGAGCAAACGGTCCGATATTTACATCATGACCAATTTCACTGTCATGTGCCACAGATTGGCGGATGGTTGTTCGGTCCCCGATTTGGCAATCTTTAATCTCGGAGTTCGGACCGATGATGCAATCTTCCCCGATCTTCGTCTCACCCAAGATAACGGTGCCAGGGTTGATGACAGTATCTCTGCCAATCTCTGCATCTGCTGAGATATACGTATTATCTGGATCAATGATGCTAACTCCATTGATCATATGTTTTTTATTAATTCTTTTCTTCATTGTTTTTTCGGCCTGAGAAAGTGCCACTCTGTCATTGACTCCAAGTGTTTCATCAAAGTCTAATGTTTGGTAGGCAGAAACGATATCGCCTTGTTCTTTCAGTATTTCAATGACATCCGGAAGGTAATATTCTCCTTGCACATTGTCATTGGAAACATTGTTCAGCGCTGTAAAAAGTGCCTCATTATCGAAGCAGTAAGTACCTGTATTGATTTCTGTCACTTTACGTTCATCTTCGTTAGCGTCCTTGTGCTCCACAATTTTCCCAACATGTCCTTCGCTATTGCGGATAATGCGTCCATACCCAGTAGGATCTTCTGCATAAGCTGTCAGAATGGTCGCCTTCGCTCCCGTGTTTTCGTGCAGATCAAGCAGTTCCTGCATCGTTTCCGGTGTGATAAGTGGAGTATCTCCACAAATGACCAGTGTTACGCCTTTTTTATCTTGCAACATTGGTGCAGCTTGCATGACTGCATGCGCTGTTCCTAACTGTTCTGCCTGAAGGGCATACTCGCTTCTTGATCCAAGATGGCTCTTTACTGTCTCCGCTCCATGTCCAACCACAGTTACAATTTTCTCGAAGTTGAGTGCAGAGACATGATCAACGACATGTTGAACCATTGGTTTGCCACAAACAGGGTGTAACACTTTATATAATTTGGATTTCATCCGTGTACCTTGTCCAGCTGCTAAAATTACGGCATATCGATTTATCATAACGGCCTCCATTTTCACCTAATTATCCATTACGAATATATCCTAAAACGGGGCCCATTTCAAGGAAGTACACGAAAGTACATTTATTTGTCAAAAAAAAGACCAAAAGAAAAAACAGGCCGCATAACAGCCTGTTTCACCTTTTATCGATTAAGAAGCACCTGCTTCTTCGTATTCTACTTCTAATTCGCCTAAGCGGTGGTACTCTGCTAGAACCGCTTCTTGGATTTTCCCACGCGTCCCGGAATTGATTGGGTGCGCAATATCGCGGAATTCTCCATCCGGCGTACGTTTACTAGGCATCGCAACGAACAAGCCGTTGTTTCCATCGATCACACGGATGTCATGAACAACGAATTCATGATCTAATGTAATAGATGCGATAGCTCTCATGCGACCATCGGTATTTACGCGGCGTAATCTTACGTCAGTTACTTCCATTCTGTTCACCACCTTTTGTCCCAATAAAAAACTTAGTATTATAAATTCTCTAAATTTTCTAGAATTCCTTCTTATTTTCAAATTTTTTTTGAAAATTTTGGGCAAATTGGTGTAAAAAGAACAGATTCTATTTTACTAGAGCGATAACTTCTATTTCTACCAGAACATCTTTCGGTAAACGGGCAACCTCCACACAAGACCTTGCAGGTTTGTGAGCGGAGAAATACTCTCCATACACTTCATTTATTTCTCCAAATTGATTCATATCTTTAATGAAAACAGTGGCTTTCACTACTGTTTCCAAGGAAGCACCGGCTTCTTCTAAAACCGCTTGCAAGTTTTTGAATACTTGATGAGTTTGTTCTTTCACATCTCCTTCAAGTAATTCTCCATTTGGCAATAACGGTATTTGACCTGAACTGTAAAAAAGATTGTTGACGATGATCCCCTGGGAATATGGACCTATCGCTTTTGGAGCGGCATCTGTATGAACAACTTTCATGATCTTACACACCCTTTAGTTTATTGTAATATTTTCTTTTACATGCTGAAGATAGTTGCCTTGCTGCACTTCTATCTGTCGGTCTCTTTCACTGACCTTTTCCAACTTAGCCAAGGAAACATAGTCATCGACCAGGCGTTCTTCGATATTTTCAGACTCCACTAGAATTCCGATGCCTGCTACGTTCGCTTGAAACTCAGCAAGTAAGTTCACCATTCCGCTGACCGTCCCGCCGGCCTTCATAAAGTCATCGATAATCAGGACATTCGAGCCCGTCTCTAAGCTTCTCTTTGCCAGGACCATCGTTTGAATTCGTTTGGATGAACCGGAAACATAATTAATGCTTACTGTAGAACCTTCTGTGACCCTGCTGTCCCGTCTTACAATAACAACCGGCACATTTAAAAAGCTTGCCACTGCATGTGCAAGTGGAATCCCTTTTGTCGCCATCGTCATCACAATATCCACTTTTTTATGACTGAATGCTGTTGCGAACATTTTCCCGACTTTGTTTAAAACTTTCGGGTTGCCAAGAATATCCGTCATATATAAATAACCGCCAGGGAGCAATCTTTCCGGCTTTGCGATCATTTCACACAATTCCTCTAAATAGGCAGATGCCTCTTCATGACTTACATACGGGATATACCTGACACCGCCAGCAGCACCTGGGACCGTCACAAGCGTTCCGATTCCTTGCTGTTCGAATGTTTGTTTAATGATTCCAAGATCTTCACTTATGGAAGACTTTGCAGACCCATAACGGTCAGCAAAGAAGGAAAGCGGAACTAACCCTTGTGGATGTTGCAGCAAATAATGCGTCATGTCCACAAGACGACCACTTCGACGTAATTTCATGCTTTTTCCTCCTAAAATCCGAATATTCTAATGTAAATATAACATTAATATCCGGATTTAATCAAGACTGTTCCGCTCGCCAAGGATTCTGACTGCAAACACTTGATCACAGAACCCTCTCAATCCATTGCAAATGCGGTGCATTCTAGAATCATATTGAACAATTCCGAAGACAGTCGGGCCACTTCCGCTCATCAAAACGGCATCTGCACCGAATTTCTTCATCTGCTCTTTTATATGTGCCACTTCCGGATAAAGCTTTAATGTAACACTTTCCAACACATTGCCAACAAGCCCGATCATTTTTTCATAATCATTTTCATGAATGGCAGCAAGCATTCCTTCTACATCGGGATGCTCAACCTTACTAAGGTCGAGGTTGTTATACACTTCTGCTGTGGATACGCCAATTGTCGGCTTCGCAAGAACAATCCAACTATGAGGCGGAGCAGGGATATGTTGAACAATTTCTCCTCGTCCTGTTGCAACCGCCGTTCCCCCATATACACAAAATGACACATCAGAACCAATTTCAGCTCCAATCTCGGCCAGTTCGTCTAAGGTAAGCCCGAGTTTCCACAGCCTGTTCAAACCGCGTAGCGTGGCAGCCGCGTCACTGCTTCCGCCAGCTAATCCTGCTGCAACAGGAATCACCTTTGTAATTCCAATGGAAACCCCTTGCTTCACGTTAAACCGTTCCTTCAACAGGGCCGCTGCCTGGTAGGCCAAATTTCGATTATCGTCCGGAACATATCGATTATGAGATAGAATGGTGATTTGACCATCCTTTCGCTCTGACAGTTCAATACGGTCAGCTAAATCAATGGTGGTCATAATCATCTTCACTTCATGGAATCCGTCTGGACGCTTATGTAGCACATCTAGCGATAAGTTTATTTTCGCTGGTGCTTTTTCTAACAGTCTCACTTTCTTCACCTTCTTCATTCGTCTCCAATTATCTATGTATTGTACCATATTCCTTGTCAGAAATATCTCCATCAATGGGAAATATTATGTTTTCAAAAGTGATCTGTTTTTTCTGCGTTGCCAAAAAACCGAAGTGGCTTTCACTTCGGTTCTTCATTTATCTATTTATGTTGATTTTGTACAAGTTGTCGCTCTGCCAATTCTATGGCACGTTTTACCATGTTGCCGGCATCCTTGGCTTTTATTCCGCCCCAGCCTTCGCTTTGGACGACATCATAGAAACCGAGTTCTTTTGCCAGTTCTTCTTTTAGCTGATGAGACATTATGCTTCGTCTTCTGCTCATGATAAAAGCCCTCCTCATTGATCGTTGAACGCGACAGTATTAGTATTGGAGGGGTTTTGTGTTTTTATAAGCGGTTATATATGTATTTTTAAGAGGGTTGCTTTAAACGCCGCTGTTGATTTCCGCGCCAGGCTTCGCTTTCCTAAGGGCGTTGCTGGAGTCTCAGCCTTTCGCTCCAATCATCAGCTAAAGTGTTTTTAGGCAAAATAAAAAGCAGCAAACATAGTTGTCTACTGCCCACTTATGGCCATATTGCCTTCTTCGAAAAATGTAAGTTGTACCGTCTCTGTGAGGACATCTGCATAGCTGTAGGATACACGTTCAAAAGCATTTTCGTCTTGATCTAGTTCTATTACAAATACTGATGGATAAGTTTCTGCTAATATCCCTATGCGCTCAATTGTCTTTCTACGACCACCGTTAGCACGAAGAGTTAACTTTTTACCTAAATTAGAATCTAACGTTCTTTTGATATCTACTAACGTTTTTCCCATTTTACTCCACCTCACTATACTATAGTTAGTGTAACATATTTTTAATGAAAAATCAAATAAAACTTAAAATTATAACAACCACAAAAGCAACCTGTCAATATATTTCTGTCTACAATTATCTTCATATGTCTACATTTACTATGCGCACATAGGGGAATAATTATGTATAAAATGATAAATTACCTTTTTATCCTTACCAGGAGTGGTTTTTAGATTAAATTCATTGGGCTAAAATACGACAAAAAAACCCTTAACTTCTAACCGTTAAGAGTCTTCATCCGCTTCTTCATCTTCTTTATAAGGTCTAAAAGGCATTCCCGTTCGTAAAACTCCTCTTGTTTCAATACCTCCAAGTCCCTTATCCCCCGTTAATGTATTTTTCAATAAATCCCATACATTTACACGTTCCATAAAAGGAGTAAAACAAATTCTACCCACTATATAAACCGGATCAAGGGCATGTATATTCACTCGAGATGGGGAGCTTGCAAAGTTTGCGCCTGCCTGTATCAATGATTCAAAGTGGGACTGGCACGCGCCTGCAAAAATGACTAACTGATCGAGATTTGGTTGGATCCGGCGGGCCTCTTTTACGGTTTGCACAAAGTGCCAAGAGTGGCGATATGCTTTGAGGTCGTTCACTTTCCCCTTGCTCTTGGAGTATGCATCATGACCGGTGATAACTAAGATATCCGGTCGATACTTTTCCATCAATTCGATTATTTTCAGAGGCATTTCTTTTTCATTTGCATGCACTCCGTTGACAGGGACGCCGATTCTTTCGTAAAGCTCCAAGCACTTTTTTAAATACAAAGGATCTCCATCCAAATGCAAGACCTTTCCTGGCACTTGAAAATAGTTTTGCTCTGTACTATAGCCACCTGTTGCCTCGTATTCATTTTTTTCCCGAATCAGCTGATAGTCCTGTTGCAGGAGTTGCAAAGATCTGTTGACCTTGGATTCCGCCCTTTGCTTCCTGGTCATCTGCTCTTTTCCATCTACTACTTTCAGGTCTTCGTAAGGGGCATCTGCCATCAGCCTGACATCTTCCCCATATAATAAAACAACACGCTGTTTTAATTCATTCTCATGTATATCCATCACACGAAATAAAAGATCATAATTATAAGATTTTCGTGCAACAATGTCTCCAATTTTCAGCATCATTTTTCCCTCCAACTGGGAGAAGGCATTTACCCCAACGGTCTATCTAACCTAGAGTATGCAGGGAACTTTACGTGTGTGAGCACTTTCCTTGGTGTAATGAAGGTTGTGAACGCATTGGCCCGAATTCAATATCTGGGCATTTTAAAAGCTGCCACATCTTGAGGGAATACTTGATGCTGTGGCAGTTTTTTGTGTATTTCTTATTAATTTGGGACAAGTCCATTCATGTTAGCTGGCTTTGTTACTCGAATATCGGTTGAATTTTTGTTTATCCATTGTAAAGACACTTATATCCATCGTAAAAACGATTTATCCATTTTTGACTAATGAATATCCAGTGCTGAATACGTAACCCAAGTTGATTGGAGTGGAAGGCGCGCAGACGCCCGCGGGAGGAAGAGACAGGTGAGACCCCTCAGGCGGAGGAGGCCACTGAAAAAGTCTTTGATTTTAGATATTTTTAAGACACCGCTTTTGATTTCCGCAAATGGCTTCGCTTTCCGCGGGGCGACCTTGAGCCTCCTCACTTCGTTGCGGGGTCTCAACAATGTCGCTTCTTCCCCCGCTGGAGTCTACGCCATTTGCTCCATTCAAAAGCTGAAAATTGAATGTACAATTCGTACTTAATTAAGCAGAAGAATGTTTAAATTACAACTTTCTTCTG
>NZ_ACPC01000004.1:0-62817 GCF_000175075.1 Bacillus sp. m3-13 | reverse complement strand
AACACATTGGCTCAGTTGATGTCAACATTGTTTTTTGTTTTTGTCTTGCAAGCGTTTATGTATCTCGCAGCGACGAATAATAATATACCACGGATTTTCTTTTACCGTCAACTACTTTTAAAAAGTTTTTTCAATTTGTTTTCGTGATGTACTTTCTTCTTCTATACAAGTGTTAGATGAGCAAATAAAAAGCCGCAATTTCTGCGGCTGATCACCTGTAGCTTTAATAGGATTCCCTTTCTCTAAAGACGGCTTTGGATCGGATATATTTCATACACTCTGTTGGTGGAGCAATACGGGTGAACATTTTGTAGAGAATTTGATAGCGTTCTTCCATGGCATGCTTTACTACTCTATCGATGCGATGATCCTCAAAATCGTGTAAGAGTTCTTCAAGTTCTCTTCTTAACAAGTATTCCATTTCTTTCACTTCTTTATTGTTTAACAGCATCCCTAACATTTCTTCACCTCGAAAAAATACTTTATAGTGTATTTTTTCCACCAAAACGGTTTTTATGAAACATTTTCCTAAATATTTTTTGCATAAGATTTGTCCTATTGAATATTTATGAAAGTAGATACTGTGGACAAGGGGGCTAAGCATGACTAATTTCTATGTTATTAACGGAAGAAAGCTTAAGCAATTATCCATCATCATTTTAGCAGCATTCTTCACTGCAGGGATTTTATATATAGAGAACTTTTCCAATCAGCCTGTGTTTTCAACCAAAGATGGACCCCGAGCAATCTATAAAGGGGAAGGCAGTAACAAGGAGGTTGCTTTGTCCTTTGACATTAGCTGGGGGGATGAGAAAGCTCTTCCCATCTTGGATTTATTGAAACAAAATAGCGTAACTGGTGTGACATTCTTCTTATCTGCCTCATGGGCGGAGAGGCATCCGGATATCGTGAAACGTATTGTGGAGGATGGGCATGAAATTGGGAGCATGGGGTATGCGTATGAGAATTACCGGGACCTTGAAGACTTGAAAGTAAAGAGGGACATCTTAAAAGCCTTGGATGTATTCGAGAAGCTAGAGGTCAAGAAGGTCAATTTGCTTCGCCCGCCTAAAGGTGCTTTTGATAAACGCGTACTTGAGATTGCCAATTCACTCGGGTTTACTGTGGTGCATTGGAGTATCGATTCTCACGACCTGATTAATCCTGGGAAGGAAATTATCGTGGATAATGTGACAAAGAATTTGAGCAATGGGGATATCGTTCTTCTTCATGCGTCCGATTCTGCCAAACAAACCGAGGACGCTTTACCGGAGATTATTCGGTATATCAAAGACAAAGGGTACGAAATAAGTAGCGTCACGGAACTGATCAACAACACGAAAGCCAAAAGCAAAGAAGTTCAATAACTCCCATTAAAAAAACGGCGCCTCTCCCAATCGGAGAAGCGCCGCTTTCTTATTTTGTTGCAGAGGTTTTATTCAACCGGTGCAATAATAATAACTGATAGGAATTACATGCCAATAAAGGGAACAGCATGAATAACAGCCACCCTGGTTCATTTTCCCTAAGTGCTGGGAACCACTCGATTGTTGTTACCACCACCATAAAGAACAACGCAGGAATAAATGCGTGTTTATTGGTCTGGGCCTTTTTCACATAGGCTACGAGCAAGCCGTACACTAAAAGGAAAATCGGAAACCCGAAATAAGGAAGTAAGGAATCTCCTTCATTTGCAAAAGATATATAACGGAAATACACAAGATCAAATAAAACGAAAACAATCAGCACCAATTGTACGGCACTCCAAAGGGATTTGAATATACCCAATCCGAATCGGTGTATCGTCAAGTAGGCGAAGAATCCCATTTGACTGATGATGCTGAATATCAAACCTACTCCTATGTACCAGGCAATGATGGATAGAAATTGAAGGTATTCTCCATTTGCAAATTGTGCTGTATGTTGATCCCAACGGACTATGAACGCAACAATAACGGTTGTTACCGCTCCGACTAGCAGCGTGGAAAGAAATAATCGAACCCAATTACGACTGTTCACTTTCTTTTCCTCCATTTAACACAGATTAAAGACACTAGTTCCCATTTTACCAATGTATCCAGTAAAAATCCATCATCCCTACCTTGCAAATTTGTATATTTGTTTAACTTTGTCGCATATTAATCGTATGAAATACATGTTGGAAGGAGTTTTCTTGATGAAAAGCTACCTTTTGCCGCCGCTCCTTCTTTCTCTCCTTCTTACTGGTTGTGCAGAGAGTGAAAAAGGCGGCCAAATGGATTACGACGAAACCAAAAAAATGGTTGTTGATATATTAAAGACAGACGATGGAAAAAAAGCGATTGAAGAAATCATGGCTGACGATAAGATGAAGGCTAACTTTGTCCTGGATCAGGAAGTCGTGACAAAATCGATCGAGCAGACATTGGACAGCGAAAAAGGCGCGGAATTTTGGAAAAAGGCGTTTGAAGATCCTAAGTTTGCCGAGACTTTTGCAAAGAGTATGCAAAAAGAACATGAGAAACTTATTAAAGACTTAATGAAGGACCCTGAATATCAAGCTATGATGGTGCAGATTCTGCAAGACCCTGAGATGGAAAAGCAAATGATAACCGTCATGAGCGGACAAGAATATAAGAAACATCTACAACAAGTGATCACTGAGACTTTTGAGAGTCCGTTGTTTAAAGCCAAACTACAAGACCTATTGTTAAAAGCCGCTTCTGAAATGCAAGGCGGAGAAGGACAAGGTGGCGGTGGGCAAGGTGAAGAAGGTGGCGGCTCGGAAGGCGGACAGGAATCTGGCGGTGGTTCGGGTGGATAAAAAACAAGCAGACCCACAAATTATAAGGGTCTGCTTGTTTTGTTTTACGTTAATTCCACCACTTTTGATGCAATGTTTAAATAGATTTTCCCAAGATCATGGTCTTCTTGGTAGATGGACGGTGCAAAGTCATCGTCATTCCAGTCCGGTTGTTGTAATGGAAGTTGTCCAAGAAGCGGTGCCTGCAACTCTTCTGCAAGCTTGTCTCCTCCACCTTTTCCAAATACATACTCTTTTTCACCCGTCTTCTTGCTTTCAAAGTAAGCCATGTTTTCAATGACACCAATTACTTCATGGTCCGTTTTAATCGCCATTGCCCCAGCTCTAGCTGCAACGAATGCTGCTGTCGGGTGAGGAGTCGTTACGATTAATTCTTTACAGGATGGAAGCATGGAGTGCACATCAAGCGCCACGTCCCCTGTTCCTGGAGGCAAGTCTAACAGCAGGTAGTCTAAGTCTCCCCACTCCACTTCATTAAAGAAGCTGTTCAACATTTTGCCAAGCATCGGACCTCTCCAAATAACCGGTGAGTTGTCCTCTACGAAAAAGCCCATGGAGATTACTTGTACCCCAAAACGTTCCACCGGGATGATCTTTTCGCCGCGCACTACCGGACGTTTCGTAATACCCATCATATCAGGCACGCTAAAACCGTAAATGTCTGCATCAATTAAGCCGACTTTTTTTCCAAGACGTGCTAATGAAACCGCCAAGTTAACGGATACCGTTGATTTTCCAACGCCGCCTTTTCCTGAAGCGATGGCAAGGAAGGTTGTTTTGTTGCTTGATAGAAGTGTTTCTTCCTCTTTAGGAGCCTCCACGCCGAAACGCGCGACTACTTCTTGCGGAAGTTCCATGAAACGAAGGCCAACCGTTGCCGCCCCCGCTTCTTTTAAAAGATTAACGATGGTACTTTGCAATTGCATTTGCTCTGCCGTACCAGTCTTGGCAAGCGCCACCTTCACACTGACATGATTCTTTTCTTCCTTGATGGAGATTTCTTGTATCGCGTTTGTTTCTTCAAATGTTCTATGTAAAAACGGATCATGTAGATCTTTTAATAACTGTACTACTTTAGCTTCTGTTAACACTGTGACCCCACCCTTATGTGATAATAGTCTATTTTCAGAATTGAATTCGTTTACAATTTTAGTATAACATATAGACCGCTTGAATTTATCGTTATGTGCCTATAAAAAATCCCCCTTTTATTACTCAGGGGGATCTGGAAGCTCTTGTTCATTTGTATAATGACGCATCACTCCATTATAGATGGAAGCTGCTAAGGATTTTTGGTATTCTTCTGTGTTCAATAAGGCCCGTTCGGAGGGGTTGGACAGAAAGCCCACTTCTACTAAAGCACCCGGTATTTCGGCATTTTTCAAGATAAAAAGCGTATTCATTGATTTAGCATAACGGTCTGTGTTTTCCAAGTTGACCCTGAACTCTTCTTGAATAAATTTCGCCAATCGTTCATTTTCCTTGTGTTTCGTCCCATGGTAGAAGGTTTGTGCCCCTCTCCATCTTGGTGACGGGATGGCGTTTAGGTGAATGCTGAGAAAAAGGTCTCCGTCGGATTCATTAATCAACTCAATCCGTTTACGCAAATCCTCTACCTTTCTGCGGCTATACCCTTTTGTTGCAGGATCGGCAAGGTCAACGTCCTCTTCTCTCGTCATCAACACTAAAGCCCCTTGCTCCTGAAGGTAATCTTTCACATAACGGGAAACTTCTAGCGCCACATCTTTTTCTAAAACATCGCCGCCCACCGCCCCTCCATCAGGTCCACCGTGGCCAGGATCAAGGATGATAATCTTGCCGCTTAACGGCAGACTCCACTGCTCCCATGTATCTTTTGAAAATAATTGATATTGAAAAACGGCGGTCACCGTTAAGATTACCGTTAGAAAAGCCCAGAATTTCCACCTTTGCATATGTATCCCTCCCGCATGTCCACTCTTTACACTATATGGGACAAGGGGGAAGTTTATGATAATTAGTGCAACCTCATGCGGTACCTTTTTTCACCTTTATGGAAGCCTTCTCGCCACCAGTAATCCACGAAGGCGTCGCACGTCATATAAAAAGATTCATGAACCATATCATTGTCACCGATGGAACCCCAGTACAAGAAATAATCATACAAGGTATCAATCAAATATTTCTCTTCCACATGGCACCGCGTTTTCACCTGCTCTGCATTTTCACCGTAATATCCAAACTTACTATATGAAGCACCAAGAAGATACGCCTCGATTGCTACATCTAGACAGCCCTCTTCTATGGCAGTTACCTGTTTTTTATTTTTTAAGTATGGCGAGAAAAAATCCTTCACCTTTGTTCGTAAAACCTCGAGTGATATTTCACGCAGCATCTTGCGTTCGTATTTCATCTGCTTTTCTCTGCGCTTTTCCTTAAAGGTTGTTACTACAGTCATCTCTTTCACACCCTTTCCCGATTAGTTTCCTAATGGGCGAGGGCTTTCATGCGCGCAAAGAATGAGTACGTTTTTCCAAGTATGGAATTGAAAAAAAACCTGCACAACCAGGCGCAGGCGAAAGGACTATTCAGTTTGGTGAAGCGCATCTTCACAGGCTTGTTCTATCTTTAAATACGCTTCCTCCATAATTTTCCCCAGTTCATTCATAAACTGCTCCCGCTGACCTTCCTCATCTATTTGGATGGATTGGATAAGGTTCTCCGTATAGCTTTTGAGTTCCTCTTTGCTTTTTTCTGCTTCTATAGAAGTAAAATTGGCAACTTCCTTATTAGCCTGATTTAATGAAACGGCGATTTCTTCTTTTAGAATCGCCATTTGTGCTTCTTTTTCTGTCAGGATCTCTTCTTCAAAAGCTTGAATGGATTCCTGTTGCTTCCCTTCAAACCAACTTGTGAGCAAAGTTTTAATATTGGAACTGGCATAGGCCGTTTTCCATTCTGCTGTAAAAAGAAGTGCCAAGACCATCATCGTCACTATAAACAGTCTCTGCTGGCGCTTATTAGTCATTAATGCTTTCCATTACTTCATCAAGGCTTGCTTTTGCTTCTTCTTCTAATTCCAAAGCCTTCGCCGTGATGATACTTTGCTGCTCACTCACCAAATCATTAATTATAGATGTTAACGCTTCACGCAGGTCGCTCAACTTGAATGTGATCTGTCGCTCCAGATTATGTCTGCTTACCTGCTCTTCCATCGCCAGCTGTGCGGACAGTTCTTCTTTGGCCTGTGCAATAGCATCTTCCAACTCGGTAACAGCGGAATCTTTTGCGGAGGTCAACTCCTGTGTCATTTCATTTACAGCAGCTTGTCCCGTTTCACTGGTGAAATCTTGGAAGCTTTCCTCGACCGTTCCCATCGCTGCATCTCCCTGGTTCTGAATTGCCATGTATCCTTCTAAGAAAATATTTTGATACACTTGGTAGTTCATGTTTGCAAGCAATGCTGCTTTCTCTTCGTCTAGTGAAGCTATATGCTCATCCTTCGCACTCAAAATTTCCGTGCCTGCCCTTGTGAGTTCTGCTTCCATTTTTTCATTGATTTGCATGCCGGCACCAACTTTGAGCTGCTCAGTACTTGCTGCCCAGTTTGCAAATGCCTCACTAGCTGCCGTTTCATTATCTGCCAAAACAGACTGTTGTGTATTGCCAAATAATCCGTCGTACCACTGTCTCAATGGCGACCCTTCACTTGCACTTGCAAACGTCATACCCACTCCGGACACTAAACCTACCGCTACTGTACCTGCTACTAATTTCTTTTTCCAAGTCATCCTCTATCTCTCCTTTTAAGGTTTATTATTTTCATCTAATAATTCCGCGAGATATTGCTCAAGTTCCTGGGTCAATTCTTCGTCCAGCCTGGATTGGCGTTCATCGAAATAACTGTCAAGAGTATTCTGTTTTAATTGTGTTTTCGCTTGTGTGAGCTGTTGTATGTAATCTGCTTGGTGGTTTTGTATATTGCTCTTTGTTGAGGTGGTGGTGGACTTGAAGAACTCTTTAATTTCTAAGGAGTGTTGGGAGTTGTCTATTTCTTGGAGTGATTCTGAAAAGATGTTGTTGAAGCTTTTATGGTCAAGATAGCCTTTGATATTATCTGTCATCCAATCTTTAAGGCCGTGCCAGCTAGTAGCTTGAACTTGGGTGCTAGCAAAGAAAAAACAGGCCAGAATCAGAATTGGAACCGTTAATTTATGTCTTATGACGAGTTACCTCCTTTTCTTCTTTATTAAGAACTAATGATAAAGCAAGTTCTAAAATTTATTAAGTTGCATAGTGCCTATTTTATTCATTATATAGAACAGGCGGATTTGGTTGTTTTTTCCTAATTTTTACTTAGTTTCCAGGTTTATATGTGAAATACTGCTTAGGTAGAATGGCGGGGGGTGGCTTGGTGTTTAGTCGTTAATTTCAAAGGAAATCAATGCGGACACGGCTTCATCAGCTGTATGAGGACCCTTCTCGCACAAAATTCAACCAACTCATGTCTTCATCAGCCTTATGAGGACCCCTCTTGCACAAAATTCAACCAACTCATGTGTTCATCTGGCGTATGAGAACCCCTCTCGCACAAAATTCAACCAACTCATGTCTTCATCAGCCTTATGAGGACCCCTCTCGCACAAAATTCAACCAACTCACGTCTTCATCAGCCTTATGAGGACCCCTCTTGCACAAAATACACCCCTCTCACGTCTTCATCCTTCGTATGAGGACCCCTCTCGCACAAAAAACAGCCAACTCATGTCTTCACAATAACACCCCTCACAAGTCCGCCAAAATACCAAAAAACCCCCAACCACAAAGGGTCGGGGGTTTTCCATATTGGAATCCGAAGATTAACGTTTTGAGAACTGAGGTGCACGACGAGCGCCCTTAAGTCCGTATTTTTTACGCTCTTTCATACGCGCGTCACGAGTTAGGAACCCTGCACGCTTTAAAGTAGCACGGAACTCAGGATCAGCTTGCAATAATGCACGAGCGATTCCGTGACGGATCGCACCAGCTTGACCAGTGTATCCTCCACCGTCAACGTTTACTAATACATCGTAGTTACCTTCTGTTTCAGTAACTGCCAATGGTTGTTTAACAACGTTACGTAGAGCTTCGAATGGGATGTAGTTTTCGATATCACGATCGTTGATCACGATTTGTCCGTTACCAGGAACTAGACGTACACGTGCAACGGAGCTTTTACGACGACCTGTGCCGTAGTATTGTACTTGTGCCAAAGTTATACCCTCCTTATTAATTAACCGCGAAGTTCGTAAACTTCAGGTTGTTGTGCTTGGTGTGGATGCTCGCTTCCAGCATACACGTTCAATTTTTTAGCTTGTTGGCGGCCAAGACTTCCTTTTGGAAGCATGCCTTTGATTGCTAGTTCTAACATCTTTGTAGGATAGTTAGTACGCATTTCCAAAGCCGTTCTTTGTTTAAGTCCACCTGGGTGCATTGTGTGACGGTAGTAAATCTTACCGTTCAACTTGTTACCTGTTAAGTGGATTTTTTCTGCATTGATAATGATTACATGATCTCCAGTGTCTACGTTTGGAGTAAAAGTTGGTTTATGTTTACCACGTAAAATGGATGCAACTTCACTTGCAAGACGACCTAAAGTTTGACCTTCAGCGTCAACCACGTACCATTTACGATTAATTTCGCTAGCTTTCGCCATAAACGTTGTACGCATTAAATTTCCCTCCTAAAAAAATAAAGCTTTTATTTTTCATTTCTTAATATATTTTATTCATCACGATGAAACTCTTCCGGGGCTTGATCGTGGGGTTAAAATACATACCATGTGATATCTTATCTCTTTTTCGCGAGATTGTCAAGAAGATGTTACACCAGGATTAGTTGTCATCATAAACCACGTTCCATAAGTATAAACCGTGTGCTGGTGCCGTTTTTCCTGCCGCTCCCCTATCTCTTGCTTCCAGGATAGAAAAAATATCTCTTGGTAATTTTTTACCTTGTCCAATTTCAAGTAAAGTACCAACAATGATCCGGACCATATTGTATAAAAAACCGTTGCCGATTATGCGAAACTCCAGCTCCTCGCCGTTCCTCACAACTTCCAACGAGTAAATGGTCCTCACCTTGTCCTCTACCTCTGTTTTGGCTGAACAAAAGCTCGTGAAGTCGTGTTCGCCAATTAAATGCCCACACGCCTCCTTCACAGCTTCCAAATCCAACGGGTACGGATAGTGATACACCTGATCTCGATCGAATACATTAAAGTCCTTTGCCAAGCTCACCTTGTAACGATACTCTTTTTTTACCACATCAAAACGCGCGTGGAAGTCCCCTGAGACAGACTCCACTTTCTTCACCCAAATATCTTTAGGCAGATGGGCATTCAGCGCATTCTGCCAGGCAGCCACAGGAATACTCAGAGGCGAGTCAAAGTGCAGGACCTGTCCGACCGCATGAACACCTGCATCCGTGCGGCCAGAAGCGGAAACCTTTACCTCTGTCCCCTTATGGATTCTGGATAAAGCCCTCTGGACCTCCAGCTGGACTGTACGCTTCTCTTTTTGAATCTGGTAGCCTTCAAACCCTGCGCCGTCATAGGTTAGGATACATTTTAATCTATTCATCATATCTAACTCCATTATGTTCGGATAAGAACTAAGATAAACGTAAGGACAGCTAAGGTTACCATCAATAAGGTATCTTTCAACTGCCATTCCAGCAAACGGAATTTCGTTCTCCCTTCGCCGCCTTTGTACCCGCGTGCTTCCATCGCCGTAGCAAGCTCCTCAGCGCGTTTAAACGCACTGATGAACAAAGGGACAAGCAAAGGGATCAACGCCTTTACACGCTCCTTCAGAGGCCCTACAGTAAAGTCTGCTCCCCTTGCACTCTGCGCTTTCATAATCTTGTCGGTCTCCTGCATCAATGTCGGGATGAATCGCAAGGAAATTGACATCATCAGGGCAAGCTCATGGACAGGTACACCCACCTTTTTAAACGGACCAAATAACGTCTCCATCCCGTCTGTCACCTCAATTGGTGTAGTGGTCAAGGTAAGGATGGTAGTGATTGTGATCAAGAATAAAAAGCGTAAGGATATAAATATAGCCTGTATGATGCCTTCTTCGTACACCTGAATAAAGCTTACTTCAAAGAGCAGCGTTCCTTCTTTCGTCAAAAAAACATGAAATAGCATCGTAAAAATAATGATCCAGATAATCGGTTTGAGTCCTTTTAATATAAAGGGGACTGGTATTCTGGTAAGCAACACAATCGTCAACGTAAAGGCCGCAAGTAGCGCATATCCCCACACATTATTGGCAAGAAACACAACCATGACGAAAATAAAGACAAGCAGCAGTTTTGCCCTCGGGTCCATCCGGTGAATAAGAGAGGTTCCCGGCACATAACGGCCGATAATCAAGTTATTCAAATCCCTCATCCCCCTTTTTCAAACGGGAGGAGATCGCTTCTGCCACTTCTTCCACAGTCAGACATACTTCCCTGAATTCTAGATTCAAACGGGAGCCCAGCTCTTTCATAAACAGAACCGTCTCCGGAACGTCCAATCCAAGCTTCTTTATTTCCTCCGCCTGACTAAAAATCTCCCTTGGTGTCCCTTTTAACCCAACAGTCCCTTTGTTCATGACCACAATGGAATCTGCGTACTTTGCCGCATCCTCCATGCTGTGGGTGACTAAGATGGTGGTGAGGTTCTGCTCTTTGTGCAATTTATAAAAAAGGTCCATGATTTCTTTTCGGCCTCGTGGATCCAGCCCTGCTGTCGGCTCGTCCAGTACTAGGACCTCCGGCTGCATCGCAAGTACTCCGGCAATGGCCACACGGCGCATCTGGCCACCACTTAAGTCAAACGGGGAAGACTCCAAATATCTATCAGGCAGACCAACAAGCTTAAGTGCCTCTCTTGCCCGCCTTTTTGCTTCCTCTTCCGGAACACCAAAATTAAGCGGACCAAAACAAACATCCTTCTCCACCGTTTCATCAAACAGCTGATGCTCAGGAAATTGAAAAACAATCCCTACCTTTTTGCGCAATGCCTTGATGTTCTTTTCCTTCTTATTAGCGTGCAACGTGATGTCGCCCACTTGAATACTGCCGTTTGTAGGTCGTAACAGTCCATTAAGGTGTTGCAACAAGGTAGACTTCCCGGAACCTGTATGACCAATAATGGCGGTATAGGAGTTCTCAGGAATCAACATGTCCACATCAAAAAGGGCGATCCTTTCAAAAGGAGTATTCAGCTGATAGCGATGTTCTAAATCTTTGATTGTAATTTGCATAACTCATCCATCAGCCTTTCCCTATTGGTCGGATCTGTTTCAAACTCCACACCCAACTGCTTCAGTTTATTCGCCAAGATGATAGGAAAAGGCAAATCAAGACCTATCTCCACAAGCTTGTCTCCCATACGGAAAACTTCTTCCGGGGTTCCCTCGCCGTATACTTCTCCGCCGTTTAACACTATAATTCGATCTGCTCTTGCTGCTTCTTCCAGGTCATGAGTAATAGAAATTACCGTTACCCCCACCTGCTGCCTGAGCTCTTCTATTGTGTCGATTACTTCCTTCCGTCCGATAGGATCGAGCATACTTGTAGCTTCATCTAAAATAATAATGGACGGCCTTAAAGCAATTAAGCCAGCAATAGCCACACGCTGCTTTTGGCCTCCCGAGAGCTGATGTGGTTCTTGGGTTAAAAAAAGATTCCATCCCGACTTTTTCAATTCCCTCTGCCACACGCGTAAGCATTTCTTCGCGGGGGACGCCAATATTTTCTAAAACCAAACGCAACATCGTCCTCTACCGTCGAACCCACGAATTGATTATCAGGATTCTGAAAAGACCATTCCTACCTGTCTTCTAATATCCCAAATAGTCTCCTCCGTTAACTCTGTTCCTTGCACTGATACAGATCCATCTGTTGGAAGCTGCAAGCCGTTCAGGATTCTAGCCAACGTGGACTTGCCGGAGCCGTTATGGCCAAACAATTGCAGTCCATTCTCCTTGCTCCACTTTCAGATTAATATTCTTTAACGTATCCTCTTCTTGGTTTGCGTAGCGGAAGGACAAACCCTTCACTTCTAAGATGACCATCGAAATACACTCCTCTCTTCTCCGCTTAACTAACTCTCTCTACTATAGACATAACCTTCTAAAAAAGAAAATAAGTACTGTTCTGCTCCAAAAATGTAAAAGCAAAGGGTTTAGGATATACTCCCTGTTGCTTTGCGTTCCAGGTGTTCGCTTTCCGCGGGAAGGTGCTTGAGCCTCCTCACTTCGTTGCGGGGTCTCAACCAACCTTTTCTCCCCCGCTGGAGTCTCACACCTTGCACTCCAAGCAACCGGGGGTTACTGGTTACAATTCATAGATAGTCGAGACTTTAACCCCTTCTTGATCTCCAAATCTATATTCAATGAAATTTGCAGCTGGTGATTGGAGCAAAAGGCGTAGACTCCTGCAGGGGAGTAGCGACAATGTTGAGACCCCGCAGGGCGCAGCCCGAGGAGGCTCAAGGTCGCCCCGCGGAAAGCGCAGCCTTTTGCGGAGATCACCAGCGATGTATCAAACAGTCTTCTAATAAAATGGACAAAAAAATAAAGGGCATAGATCAGTCATTACAACTGTCCGCCCTTATTTATGACTGACTATAGCAAGTTAAAAGATTCGTTGCCTCCTCTTCAACCCACTATCATCTAATATATATTATACAAGTTCAATGATAACCATTGGAGCTCCGTCTCCACGACGAGGTCCAAGTTTCATGATACGAGTGTATCCACCTTGACGCTCTTCATAACGTGGAGCGATATCAGCGAATAACTTTTGAACTGCGTCTTGACCAGTTTCTGCGTTCGCTACTTCATGACGAACGTAAGAAGCTGCTTGACGACGAGCATGCAAGTCACCACGCTTACCAAGAGTGATCATTTTTTCTACTAAAGAACGTAATTCTTTCGCACGTGCTTCTGTAGTTTCAATGCGCTCACTGATGATCAAGTCAGTAGTTAAGTCACGTAACATTGCTTTACGCTGTGCGCTAGTACGACCTAATTTTCTGTAACCCATGTTGATGTTCCCTCCTTCTGTAGAAAGTAATGAAACGTTCAAATACATAAAGATGCCTAGTTTTACGAATAAAAACTAGTCATCTTTACGCAGGCCAAGACCAAGCTCTTCTAATTTGTGCTTGACTTCCTCTAAGGACTTACGGCCTAAGTTGCGAACTTTCATCATATCTTCTTCTGTCTTATTTGCAAGTTCTTGAACAGTGTTGATGCCAGCACGCTTCAAGCAGTTGTAAGAACGAACAGATAGATCCAATTCTTCGATAGTCATCTCTAGAACTTTCTCTTTCTGATCTTCTTCTTTTTCTACCATGATTTCCGCGTTTTGCGCTTCATCTGTCAGACCTACAAATATATTTAAGTGTTCAGTTAAAATCTTTGCCCCAAGTGCTACTGCTTCTTGTGGACCGTTACTACCATCTGTCCATACATCTAATGTAAGCTTGTCATAGTTAGAGACTTGGCCTACACGTGTATTTTCAACATAATAAGAAACGCGAGAAACTGGAGTGAAAATAGAATCAATCGGAATAACACCGATCGGTTGATCTTCACGTTTGTTTCCGTCCGCCGTTACATATCCGCGACCGCGTTTAGCAGTGAAACGGATACGCAAGTGAGCGTCCTTCGCCAACGTTGCGATATGAAGGTCAGGGTTAAGAACTTCCACATCGCTGTCATGTGTAATGTCAGCAGCTGTTACAGCTCCTTCTCCTTGAACATCAATCTCTAACGTCTTCTCATCATCTGAATAGATTTTTAATGCTAGCTTCTTAACGTTCAAAATAACTGTTGTAACATCTTCAACGACGCCTTCAATTGTTGAGAACTCATGCAGTACACCATCTATTTGGATAGATGTTACAGCGGCACCAGGAAGTGAGGATAAAAGAATACGACGTAAGGAGTTACCCAAAGTTGTTCCATATCCACGCTCAAGTGGCTCGACGACGAATTTACCATAGTTGGCGTCATCGCTGATTTCAACCGTTTCGATTTTTGGTTTTTCGATTTCTAACATTCATAACCCTCCTTCAAAACGTCGAAACCCCGGAAAGACATAGAATGTCTTACCGAAATTCCCCATAGGTATGTCCCGATTGTGCACAACAACAACATTTAATTATCTCTGTATATTTTTAAACTGTATCATCAGCCATTATTGACATGTATACAAAATCTATACAGACAAATTAAACACGGCGACGTTTTGGTGGACGGCAACCGTTATGAGGTACTGGGGTTACGTCTCTGATAGCAGTTACTTCAAGACCAGCTGCTTGTAAAGCACGGATTGCTGCTTCACGACCAGCTCCAGGGCCTTTAACTGTAACTTCAAGAGTTTTTAAACCGTGCTCCATGCAAGCTTTAGCTGCTGTTTCAGCTGCCATTTGCGCTGCGAATGGAGTAGATTTACGAGAACCTCTGAAGCCAAGAGCACCTGCACTAGACCACCCAATTGCATTTCCGTGAGAGTCAGTAATCGTTACGATTGTGTTATTGAATGTTGAACGGATATGCGCGATACCTTGCTCAATATTCTTTTTCACACGGCGTTTACGTGTATTAGTTTTGCGTGCCATATTTAACTTACCTCCTTACTTACTTAAAATTATTTCTTTTTGTTCGCTACAGTACGACGAGGTCCTTTACGTGTACGAGCATTGTTTTTAGTGTTTTGACCGCGAACCGGTAAACCACGACGGTGACGAAGACCACGGTAGCAACCGATCTCGATTAGACGTTTAATGTTAAGAGATACTTCACGACGAAGATCACCCTCAACTTTAATTTTATCTACAACATCACGAATTTTTCCTAATTCTTCTTCCGTTAAGTCGCGAACGCGAGTGTCTTCAGAAACACCTGCTTCAGCTAAGACTTTCTCAGCTGTAGAACGACCGATACCGAAAACATATGTTAATGAAATTACAACGCGCTTGTCGCGAGGAACATCAACACCAGCAATACGTGCCATATATGCGCACCTCCCTCAAGTTATCCTTGTTTTTGTTTGTGTTTCGGGTTTTCACAAATAACCATGACTTTGCCTTTTCTACGAATAACTTTACATTTTTCGCAGATTGGCTTAACAGATGGTCTCACTTTCATCTTATATTACCTCCCTGATAGTACGGAGTGCTAAAATAGGTTTATTTAAAACGATACGTAATTCTACCGCGTGTTAAATCGTATGGAGAAAGCTCCACCGTTACTTTATCTCCTGGTAGGATTCGAATAAAGTGCATACGTATTTTCCCAGATACATGGGCCAACACAGTATGACCATTTTCCAATTCTACTTTAAACATAGCATTTGGTAAAGTCTCAATGACCGTACCTTCTACTTCAATTACATCGTCTTTCGCCATTAATTAAGTTCTCCCTTCTTCAAATCAGTAACAAGCTCATTGACAAACTTGGTCACTGCAAAGCGCAGCTTTCCATTTGTCACACGGCCTGTTTCCTTCATACTGTTCTGAACTTCTGGAGACACGTAATCAAAAAATTCAAGATGATGAATGTTCTTTTTCTTTGGGCGGTCAAACTTCCGCTTGTCTCCATCCGCTAGGACGACAAAACGCTCATCAAGAATTTTAATAATTACGGCATACTGTCCGGCATCTCTGCCTTGAGTAATCGAAACAATTTGGCCTACTTGCAAAGTCGAATCAGATTCGATCAAGCAATATCACCTCTTAGGCTTTTGTTAAGATCTCGTAGCCTGTTTCTGTAATAGCGACCGTATGTTCAAAATGAGCACACATTTTACCGTCAACAGTAACAACAGTCCAGTCATCTGCTAGCGTTTTTACGTAGCGGGTGCCTGCATTGACCATTGGTTCAATTGCAAGAACCATACCAGGTTTTAACCGTGGACCTTTGTTAGGAGGTCCGTAATGAGGAATTTGTGGGTCTTCATGTAAGTCTTGACCAATTCCATGCCCTACATACTCTCTCACAATTGAAAAATCGTGAGCTTCCGCATACGTTTGAATCGCATGGGAAACATCAGAGAGACGAGCGCCCGGTTTTACTTCCTTGATGCCTTCATACAATGATTGTTCCGTGACTTCAAGTAATCGCTTTGTTTCATCGGATATGTTACCAACAGCATACGTCCAAGCGGAGTCACCGTGGTAGCCATTATACTTAGCACCAATATCTATGCTAATGATATCTCCGTCTTTCAGTACACGATCGCCGGGAATACCATGAACAAGTTCTTCATTGACAGAAGCGCAGATGCTTCCGCGAAAACCATTATACCCCTTAAACGAAGGAATTGCATCATGTTTGCGGATGAATTTCTCAGCAATATCATCCAATTGCTTCGTTGTTACACCAGGTACAATGTGCTTTTTTAATTCTTGGTGTGTTAGAGCGACAATTCTACCTGCTTCTCTCATGATCTCAAGTTCACGAGGAGTTTTACAGATAATCATTACGCCTGACCTCCAAGAAGTTCTTCTATATCAGCGAATACTTTATCGATCGCTTGTTGGCCATTGATATTGCGAAGATAGCCTTTGGACTCGTAGAAGTCTAACAATGGCTTAGATTGTTTAACGTTCACTTCAAGACGGTTACCCACAGTCTCTTCGTTGTCATCAGCACGTTGATAAAGTTCTCCTCCACACTTGTCACAAACGCCATCCTTTGCAGGCGGGTTGAATACCAAGTGGTAAGTAGATCCACAATCTTTACAAATACGACGTCCAGTTAAACGCTCCATAAGAATGCTTTGATCGACATTGACATTGATGACATAGTCAATTTTACGACCTAGTTCTTCTAGGATTTGCTCAAGAGCATCTGCTTGAGGAACCGTTCTTGGGAAACCATCTAATAGAAAGCCGTCTTTGCAATCTTCTTTTTCTAATCTTTCACGAACGATACCGATCGTCACTTCATCCGGAACAAGCTGACCTTGATCCATGAAAGACTTAGCTTTCATGCCTAGTTCAGTTTCTTCCTTCATAGCAGCACGAAACATATCTCCAGTAGAGATATGAGGGATATTGTACTTTTCGACAATTCGTTCTGCTTGAGTACCTTTACCGGCACCCGGAAGTCCCATTAGAACTAAATTCATCTTTTTGCCCCCTCAGTATCTTGTGAAGTATATTGGGATAAATTTATCCCAATTACTTCATTACTTGATAAAACCTTTATAATGACGCTTCACTAACTGGCTTTCTAGCTGCTTCATCGTCTCAAGTGCAACACCTACGACGATCAGTAGACTAGTACCGCCAATCTGCACTGCTGCAGGAAGACCGGCAAAGCTCATAAAGATAATAGGTAGGATAGAAATAGCTGCTAAGAATAAAGCACCAACAAATGTTAGTCGGTAGATAATCTTTGTCAAATATTCCTGTGTATTCATACCAGGACGAATTCCTGGAATATATCCGCCTTGTTTCTTTAAGTTTTCTGCCATCTGTTCAGGATTAGACTGAACAAATGTATAGAAGTAAGTGAAGGCAATTATAAGAGCTACATATACAACCATACCGATTGGATTCGTGTAGTCAAAAGAACTAATAATCCATCTTGTCACAGCATTCTCGTTAAAGAATGAAGCAATTGTCGGTGGTGTAATGATAAAGGATACTGCAAAGATAACCGGAATTACCCCTGCTGCATTAACCTTTAAAGGTAAGTGTGTAGTGTGTCCTCCACCAGTAGGAGCGCGACCTGCCATCTTCTTCGCATACTGAATCGGAATTTTACGTAACGCTTGCTGAATGAAGATTACACCTACGATAACAGCTAAGATTGCAAGAACGATGAGTGCAACAATAACAAGATTCAAGAACAACTGATCACCAGCATCCTGGATCAAAGAAGCGTAAATCTGATTTGCGCCGGTTGGGATTGCAGATACGATACCAGCGAAGATTAGAATGGAGATTCCGTTTCCTACGCCATGTGCCGTGATTTGCTCACCAAGCCACATCAAGAATGCAGTTCCTGCTGTTAACACTAATGCTATTAGCAGATAAGTAGTGAAAGTCGGATTCATAATCAATTGACCATTGGCCATTGTGTTAAACCCGATTGACATACCAATTGCCTGGATGAAACCAAGTACAATGGTAAAATACCTAGTGAATTGAGCTAGTTTGCGACGTCCAGCTTCTCCTTGTTTTGACCACTCCGTAAACTTCGGAACAACATCCATTTGCAATAATTGCACGATGATGGACGCTGTGATGTATGGCATTACACCCATGGCTAGAATAGAGAAGTTCTGAAGAGCTCCACCACCAAAAGTATTCAGGATACCAAAAACACTAAGTTCATCCTGGAATTTCAAAATGTCAGAGTTCACCCCTGGTACTGGGATAAACGTACCGATACGGAATATTACTAACATTAATAGGGTGAAGACAATTTTCTTTCTTATATCACCCACGCGCATAAAATTGGAGAATGTCTGGAACATTAAATCACCTCAACTGAACCGCCAGCTGCTTCGATAGCTTCCTTAGCTGCTGAGGAAAATTTATGAGCACGAACTGTAAGCTTTTTCTCGATAGAACCGTTACCCAATACTTTAAGACCAGCGTTTAATTTGCTAACTAAACCTGTTTCAAGAAGTAATTCAGGAGTAACTTCAGTTCCTTCGTCAAAGCGGTTTAAAGTATCAAGGTTGATGATTGCATACTCTTTGCGATTGATGTTCGTGAATCCGCGCTTTGGTAAGCGTTGGAATAGAGGTGTTTGACCACCTTCGAATCCAGGACGAACGCCACCGCCTGAGCGTGCATTTTGACCTTTATGACCTTTACCAGAAGTTTTTCCGTTACCAGAACCAGTTCCGCGACCTACACGGTTGCGCTCTTTACGAGATCCTTCGTTAGGTTTTAACTCATGAAGTTTCATTGTGGCACCTCCTTATTTAAAAAACCGTATCTATTTATTGCTCTTTCACAGTAACAAGGTGAGATACCTTGTTAATCATTCCACGGATAGCTGCGTTATCCTCATGGACAACTGTTTGGTGCATCTTTTTCAAACCAAGAGTTTGAACAGTCGCACGTTGATCTTGTGGACGACCGATTACACTGCGAGTGAGGGTGATTTCCAATTTGTTCGCCATTTTGTTTCCCTCCTTATCCTAACAGTTCTTCTACCGTTTTACCACGCAATTTAGCAACGTCCTCTGCACGTTTCAATTGCTTTAATCCGTTAAGTGTTGCACGGATCATGTTGATTGGTGTGTTAGATCCTAAAGATTTAGAAAGGATGTCTTGAACACCCGCTAACTCAAGTACCGCACGAACTGGTCCTCCAGCGATAACCCCAGTACCCTCAGAAGCAGGTTTCAATAGGATTTCTCCAGAACCGAATTCTCCAAGTACTTGGTGAGGAATTGTTGTACCAACGATTGGCACAGCAACTAAGTTCTTTTTCGCATCTTCAATTGCTTTACGGATTGCTTCAGGTACCTCTTGAGCTTTACCAGTACCAAAACCAACATTACCGTTTTTATCTCCAACTACTACAAGAGCAGCAAAGCGGAAACGACGTCCACCTTTTACTACTTTCGCAACACGGTTAACCGTAACAACGCGTTCTTCAAGTTCTAATTTGTTTGGGTCAATACTACGACGCATCAGTGTCCCTCCTTTTCCGATTAAAATTCTAGACCAGCCTCACGTGCAGCATCTGCTAATGCTTTCACACGGCCGTGATATAAGTATCCACCGCGGTCGAATACTACTGATTTGATTCCTTTTTCAATTGCGCGCTTTGCAACAAGTTCTCCAACTGCTTTCGCGGACTCAACGTTGCTACCGTTTGCTGTTACATCTTTATCAAGTGTAGAAGCACTTGCGATTGTTACAGCGTTAGCATCGTCAATCACTTGAGCGTAGATGTGTTGGTTTGAACGGAACACATTTAAACGTGGACGAGTTGCAGTTCCTGATAACTTAGCACGAACACGAGTGTGTCTTTTCTTACGAGTAGAATTCTTATCAGGTTTTGTAATCATCGTGCAGTCACTCCTTTCTATCTGCTTATGCCGTATTACTTAGCAGTTTTACCTTCTTTACGACGTACTTGTTCACCTTCATAACGAATACCTTTACCTTTGTAAGGCTCTGGTGGGCGAACGTCACGAATGTTAGCTGCTAAAGCACCTACGCGCTCTTTATCAATACCTTTAATAACGATCTTTGTGTTTGCCGGTACTTCCACTTCAATCCCCTGTTCAGGAGTGATTTCAACTGGATGAGAGTAACCAACGTTAAGAACTAGTTTGTTACCTTGCTTAGATGCACGGTAACCTACCCCGATTAGTTCCAATCCTCTTTCGAAACCAGCTGTAACACCTTGAACCATGTTGTTTAAAAGTGCACGAGTTGTTCCGTGGATTGTACGGTGTTCTTTGCTATCGGAAGGACGTACTACTGTTAATACGTTCTCTTCCACTGTAATAGCCATTTCTTGGCTGAATGTACGAGTTAATTCACCTTTAGGACCTTTTACGGTAACTGTGTTGTTGTCGTTTGTGATTGTAACCCCAGTTGGGATTTCAATAGGTTTTTTACCTACACGTGACATAGTTACACCTCCGTTCATTTAAAGAAATATATTACCAAACGTACGCTAATACTTCTCCACCAGCTTGTTTTTGACGAGCTTCTTTATCAGTGATAACACCTTGAGAAGTAGAGATGATCGCAATACCTAAACCGTTTAATACACGAGGTACTTCATTTGCTTTTGCATATACACGAAGACCAGGCTTACTGATACGTTTAAGACCAGTAATTACACGCTCGTTGTTTGCACCGTATTTCAAGAAAATACGAATGATACCTTGTTTGTTGTCTTCGATAAATTCTACGTCACGTACGAAACCTTCACGCTTTAAGATTTCAGCAACTTCTTTTTTGATTTTAGAAGCAGGAAGTTCTAGCTTCTCGTGACGTACCATATTCGCATTGCGGATGCGAGTAAGCATATCTGCAATAGGATCTGTCATAACCATTTAATTTACCTCCTTCCCAATTATCGGGTTTTACCAACTTGCTTTTTTAACGCCAGGAATTTGGCCTTTATAAGCTAATTCACGGAAACAAATACGGCAAAGCTTAAATTTACGGATTACAGAGTGGGGACGTCCACAACGTTCGCAACGAGTATAAGCTTGCACATTATGTTTAGGTGTGCGTTTTTGTTTCGCAATCATTGATTTTTTAGCCACATTTTCGCCTCCCTCTACCACACGCTGGTATTATTTTTGGAATGGCATTCCGAATGATGTTAAAAGCTCACGAGCTTCTTCATCAGTGTTAGCAGTAGTAACGATAACGATATCCATACCACGAACCTTGCTAACTTTATCGTAATCAATTTCAGGGAAGATAAGTTGCTCTTTCACTCCAAGAGTGTAGTTTCCACGACCGTCGAAAGACTTCTTGGAGATTCCACGGAAGTCACGTACACGTGGTAGGGAAACAGATACTAACTTATCTAGGAATTCGTACATACGCTCGCCGCGTAATGTAACTTTCGCACCGATAGGCATTCCTTCACGAAGACGGAAACCAGCGATAGATTTCTTTGCTTTTGTAACCACAGGTTTTTGACCAGTAATTGAAGCTAATTCTTCAACAGCTGTGTCTAAAGCCTTAGAGTTTGAAACTGCATCACCAACACCCATGTTGATAACGATTTTCTCAAGCTTTGGAGCTTGCATCACGGATTTATAGTTAAACTTGCCCATTAGAGCAGGAATAATTTCGCTTTGATACTTTTCTTTTAGGCGGTTCATCAAAAGTACCTCCTTTCTTCAACGTTCTATTTATCTAATTGTTCACCTGATTTTGTTGCAACACGTACTTTTTTACCGTCTACTACCTTGTATCCTACACGAGTCGGTTCACCGGACTTAGGATCTAAAGGCATAACGTTTGATACATGAATAGGTGCCTCACGGTTGATGATTCCACCTTGAGGATTTTCTTGTGATGGTTTAGCGTGCTTTTTGATCACGTTGATACCTTCTACAAGAACACGGTCTTTCTTAGGATAAGATTCAAGAATTACTCCTTGTTTACCTTTATCCTTACCAGAGATAACTACAACTTTATCACCTTTTTTGACATGCATCCTTTCGCACCTCCTTGACAAACATCTTTTCGATTTATTACAGAACTTCTGGAGCTAAAGATACAATCTTCATGTAGTTGTTATCACGTAGTTCACGTGCAACTGGTCCGAAGATACGAGTTCCACGAGGGCTCTTATCATCCTTGATGATTACGCATGCGTTCTCATCGAAACGGATGTATGAACCGTCATTACGACGAACTCCGCGCTTTGTACGTACAACAACAGCTTTCACTACGTCACCTTTTTTAACAACGCCTCCTGGTGTTGCTTGTTTCACTGTACAAACGATTACATCACCAATGTTAGCGTAGCGACGACCAGATCCACCTAGTACTTTAATAGCAAGCACTTCACGAGCACCTGAGTTATCAGCAACTTTCAAACGAGATTCTTGTTGAATCATGCATGGTACCTCCCTTCGGAATTAGATATCCGAACTTATATATTAGATAATTACAGCTTTCTCTACAACCTCTAGCAAACGGAAACGCTTCGTAGAAGATAATGGACGAGTCTCCATGATTTTTACGATGTCGCCAGTTTTAGCCATGCTATTCTCATCATGCGCTTTGTACTTTTTAGAGTACTTAACACGTTTGCCGTAGAGTGCGTGAGTTTTATAAGTTTCTACAAGGACTGTGATTGTTTTGTCCATTTTATCAGACACAACACGACCAGTGTAAACTTTACGTTGGTTACGTTCACTCATTTTCGCGAACCTCCTCTTGATTATTTGTTAGAAGCGATCTCTCTCTCGCGAACTACTGTTTTCATACGAGCGATTGACTTACGTACTTCGCGAATACGAGCAGTGTTTTCTAATTGACCAGTCGCTAATTGAAAGCGTAGGTTAAATAACTCTTCTTTTAAAGATTTCACTTTTTGTTCAATCTCGGCAGTGGTTAAGTCGCGTAGTTCATTAGCTTTCATTAGATTCACCACCAATTTCTTCACGTTTTACGAACTTACATTTAACTGGCAACTTGTGCATAGCTAAACGTAATGCTTCACGAGCTACTTCTTCAGATACACCTGAAATTTCAAACATAACCTTTCCAGGTTTAACAACTGCTACCCATCCTTCTGGAGCACCTTTACCGGAACCCATTCGGACCTCTAGAGGTTTTGCAGTGTATGGTTTTGAAGGGAAAATTTTAATCCAAACTTTACCGCCACGTTTCATATAACGAGTCATCGCACGTCGCGCAGCTTCGATTTGACGGTTAGTGATCCAAGAAGCTTCAAGAGATTGTAATCCGAACTCTCCGAAATGTACTTCTGTACCGCCTTTCGCTTTACCACGCATTTTTCCACGATGTTCGCGGCGATATTTTACGCGTTTTGGTAATAACATAATTATTTTCCTCCTTCCTCATTTTTCTTCTTTGTAGGAAGGACCTCTCCACGGTAGATCCATACTTTCACACCTAATTTACCGTAAGTTGTATCAGCTTCTGCTGTACCATAGTCAATATCAGCGCGAAGAGTATGAAGTGGAACTGTACCCTCACTATAATGTTCAGAACGAGCGATATCTGCTCCGCCTAGGCGACCAGAAACCATCGTTTTAATACCTTTCGCACCAGCGCGCATTGCACGTTGAAGTGATTGCTTTTGAGCACGACGGAAAGATACACGGTTTTCTAATTGACGAGCGATGTTTTCAGCTACCAATTTAGCATCCAAATCTGCTCTCTTAATTTCAAGGATGTTAATGTGTACACGTTTACCAGTTAGTTGGTTAAGTGCTTTACGTAATGCTTCAACTTCCGTACCACCTTTACCAATAACCATACCTGGCTTAGCAGTGTGAACAGTAACGTTCAAACGGTTTGCAGCACGTTCGATTTCTACTTTAGAAACAGATGCGTCATTTAGACGTTTTGCGATGTATTCGCGAACTTTGATGTCTTCATGTAGCAGGTTAGCATAATCTTTGCCTGCGTACCACTTGGACTCCCAGTCACGAATGACTCCTACACGAAGACCGATCGGATTTACCTTTTGACCCACTGGTTATCCCTCCTTCTTTTCTGATACCACGATTGTAATGTGGCTAGTACGTTTGTTAATTTGGCTCGCACGACCCATTGCACGAGGGCGGAAACGTTTCAAGGTTGGACCTTCGTTAACGTATGCCTCAGTTACAACTAGTGAGTTTGCGTCCATTTCAAAATTGTGCTCTGCATTTGCAATAGCGGACTTTAGAACCTTTTCGATTACTGGTGAAGCAGCTTTTGGAGTTAATGCCAAAATAGCTACCGCTTCGCCTACTTGCTTGCCTCGAATTAAATCCATAACTAGACGAGCTTTACGAGGAGCAATACGAACTGTTCTTGCAACAGCTTTAGCTTGCATGTAAAAGCCTCCTCTCTAATTAGCGTTTTGTTTTCTTATCATCATTTCCGTGACCTTTGTAAGCACGAGATGGAGCAAATTCTCCAAGCTTGTGACCTACCATGTCTTCTGTCACATATACAGGTACGTGTTTACGGCCATCATATACAGCGATTGTATGTCCGATAAATTGTGGGAAAATAGTAGAACGACGAGACCAAGTTTTAACAACTTGCTTACCATCAGTTTCATTTAACTTTTCAACCTTAGCCATTAAATGATCATCTACAAAAGGCCCTTTTTTCAAGCTGCGACCCATGTGGAAACCTCCCTTCGTGATTGCTCTACGGCTCCGTTGAACCGTAGTACAACCCCGTTATTTTTTACGACGACGAACGATAAATTTGTCAGACTTGTTCTTTTTCTTACGAGTTTTGAATCCAAGAGTCGGTTTGCCCCAAGGAGTCATAGGTGACTTGCGTCCGATTGGAGAACGTCCTTCACCACCACCGTGTGGGTGATCGTTAGGGTTCATTACAGAACCACGTACAGTTGGGCGAATACCCATCCAACGAGAACGTCCTGCTTTACCAATGTTGATAAGTTCGTGTTGTTCGTTACCAACTTGACCTACTGTAGCGCGGCAAGTGGAAAGAATCATACGAGTTTCACCAGAAGTTAAACGTACAAGTACGTATTTACCTTCTTTACCAAGTACTTGAGCAGAAGTTCCTGCAGAGCGAACTAATTGTCCACCTTTACCTGGTTTTAACTCGATGTTGTGGATTACAGTACCAACTGGGATGTTGATTAGTGGTAATGCATTTCCTACTTTGATGTCTGCTTCAGGACCAGCCATTATAGTCATTCCTACTTCTAAGTTCTTAGGAGCAAGGATGTAACGCTTTTCCCCATCTGCATAGTTGATTAACGCGATATTAGCGGAACGGTTAGGATCGTACTCGATTGTAGCAACGCGTCCTGGTATACCATCTTTATCACGTTTAAAGTCGATGACGCGGTATTGACGTTTGTGTCCACCACCTTGGTGACGTACAGTCAATTTACCTTGGTTATTACGACCACCTTTTCTGTGTAACGGTGCAAGCAAGCTTTTTTCTGGTTTGTCTGTAGTGATCTCAGCAAAATCAGAAACTGTCATGCCACGACGTCCATTAGAGGTTGGTTTGTATTTTTTAATCGCCATCATGTTCCCTCCTTTTCGATGATGTTTTTATTTTTTGTATTAAACCTCGAAGAATTCGATTTCTTTGCTATCAGCTTTTAAAGTTACGATAGCTTTTCTACGACGGTTAGTTAATCCGCTATGACGACCTACACGACGGAATTTACCTTTGTAGTTCATGATGTTTACTTTTTCAACGTCTACGCCAAAGATCGCTTCAACAGCATCTTTAACTTCAGTTTTATTAGCTCTAACATCTACTTCAAAAGTGTATTTCTTTTCAGTCATTAAATCTGTAGAACGCTCAGTAATCACGGGGCGCTTAAGAACATCACGATGATCTCTCATTATGCAAGCACCTCCTCTAATTTTTGAACAGCGTCTTTCGTAAAGATTACTTTATCGTGGTTTACAACGTCTAAAACGTTCACACCAGTTACTGTAACAACTGTTACTCCAGGGATGTTACGAGCAGATAAAGCAACGTTTTCGTCAGCGTCAGCTGTTACGATCAACGCTTTACGATTGATTTCTAAACCTTTTAATACAGAAGTCATTTCTTTTGTTTTTGGTGCATCAAAAGCTAATCCTTCTAATACTAAAAGTTCGTTTTCTAATACCTTAGATGATAATGCAGATTTGATAGCTAAGCGACGAACTTTCTTAGGAAGTTTGTAGCTGTAGCTTCTTGGTGTAGGACCGAATACGATACCACCACCACGCCATTGTGGAGAGCGGATAGACCCTTGACGAGCACGACCAGTACCCTTTTGACGCCATGGTTTGCGTCCACCACCTGCTACTTCAGAACGTCCTTTTACTTTTGCAGTACCTTGACGTAAAGATGCTCTTTGCATAACGATCGCATCGAACAATACGCTGTTATTTGGCTCAATACCGAATACAGCATCTGCTAATTCAACTTCACCAACGTTAGCGCCAGCTTGGTTGTATAATGCTACTTTAGGCATTTGTAGTTCCTCCTTTCCTAAACAATTAGTTTGCTTTTATAGCACTTTTAATTGTGATTAAAGATTTTTTTGGACCAGGTACGTTACCTTTAACAAGTAATAGGTTACGCTCTGCGTCTACTTTCACGATCTCAAGGTTCTGGATAGTAATGCGCTCTCCACCCATACGTCCAGGTAATAGTTTACCTTTGAATACACGGTTTGGAGCAACAGGTCCCATAGAACCAGGACGACGGTGATAACGGGAACCGTGAGTCATTGGGCCGCGAGATTGGTTGTGGCGCTTAATTGAGCCTTGGAAACCTTTACCCTTTGAAATTCCTGTTACATCTACTACATCGCCTTCTGCGAAAATATCAACTTTGACTTCTTGACCAACTTCTAAGTTAGCTCCACTGATTTCACGAATGAAGCGCTTAGGTGCTGTGTTCGCTTTAGCAACGTGTCCTTTTAAAGGCTTGTTCGCTAATTTATCGCGTTTGTCAGCAAAACCAATCTGAATCGCTTCGTATCCGTCTGTTTCAACAGTTTTAACTTGAAGTACAACGTTTGGTGTAGCTTCAATTACTGTTACAGGGATAAGATCGCCGTTTTCAGCAAAAACTTGAGTCATACCAACTTTTCTTCCTAAGATTCCTTTGGTCATCAGTCACACCTCCTAGATTAATTAAGTAATTTATTGATTAAAGCTTGATTTCGATATCTACACCAGATGGTAGGTCTAAACGCATTAAGCTGTCAACCGTTTGTGGTGTTGGATTAATGATGTCGATTAAGCGCTTATGAGTGCGCATTTCGAATTGCTCACGAGAATCTTTATATTTGTGTACCGCACGTAAGATTGTGTATACAGATCTTTCCGTTGGTAACGGAATAGGACCAGAAACAGTTGCACCTGAACGTTTTGCAGTTTCAACGATCTTCTCAGAAGATTGATCTAGAATTCTGTGATCATAAGCTTTTAAACGAATGCGAATCTTTTCTTTTGCCATTATTTTTCCCTCCTTTTTTCGCCTATATTATTGATAGACATTCTCCGTGAAAATTAACCTGTCACACTCGCCATGGCAAAGCGGCCGGGTGTGCCAGCAACCTTTCACATCATCGCAGTCAAAGACCAACATTACCTATTATACATGGTGTTAATAGACAATGCAACTATATTTCAAAAATATCTCTGAGCACTTTTCATATTATAACGAGAAGTGAGAGTTATTGCAACCGGTGGGCAGGGAATTTATTTGTTTCAGTTTTTTCCAGTGTGAGATGGTGAATAATTATATAGAAGAAAGAGGTTTATTTTGAAGATTATTATGGATGATATGCGTGGTTGTATTTGACGATTGGACCGAAGGATACTCGTGGGTGTGGTTGGGGAGTCCATATTAGCGGGACAATACTGCTGCTCTTATCAAATGTCCGAAGTTTTCGATGAGTTGACTGAAGTTTTTCGAAAGTTGTCCGAAGTTTTTCAGAATTTGACCGAACCAAAAAATGAATTGACCGAACGTTTAGCATGAGTTGTCTGAAGAGCATTATAGATTGTCCAAACCTCCTTTATAATTCGGTAGTTTTTGTCCGAAGGCAAGCGGAAAGTGACCGAACTAATTTTGCGGCACATAAATAGAGGCATTTTTTATAAATAACTATCTATAATCCAGTAGGTATTGTCTTAATGACTAGTTTTTACCGGTAGCGCAACGCAAACAGTATTCCATTCAACCTCCTCGACTACGTCCCTAGCTCTCCAAAATCAAAACAAAAAAACCGGCACCCCTCAATCGGGATGCCGGTCTATTAAAAGATCATTATAGATCCAAAGATTACTCTTGGATAGTCGCTACTACGCCAGCGCCTACAGTACGTCCACCTTCACGAATAGAGAACTTAGTTCCTTCTTCGATAGCGATTGGAGAGATAAGTTCAACAGTCATCTCAACGTTGTCGCCAGGCATAACCATTTCGATGCCTTCAGGTAGGTTACAAATACCAGTTACGTCAGTTGTACGGAAGTAGAACTGAGGACGGTAGTTTGTGAAGAATGGAGTGTGACGTCCACCCTCTTCTTTAGATAGTACGTAAACTTCAGCTTTGAACTTTGTGTGTGGAGTGATTGTACCAGGCTTAGCTAATACTTGTCCACGTTGGATGTCGTCACGAGCAACCCCACGAAGAAGTGCACCGATGTTGTCTCCAGCTTCAGCATAGTCAAGAAGCTTACGGAACATTTCTACTCCAGTTACAGTAGTAGATTTAGGCTCTTCAGTTAAACCGATGATTTCGATAGTGTCACCAACTTTAACTTGTCCACGCTCAACACGTCCAGTAGCAACTGTTCCACGACCAGTGATAGAGAATACGTCCTCAACTGGCATCATGAATGGCTTTTCAGTGTCACGAGCTGGTGTTGGGATGTAGTCATCAACTGCAGCCATAAGCTCAACGATTCTTTCTTCCCACTCAGCGTCTCCTTCAAGAGCTTTAAGAGCAGAACCTTTGATTACAGGAACATCGTCTCCAGGGAAATCGTACTCAGAAAGAAGGTCACGAACTTCCATTTCAACTAATTCTAATAATTCTTCGTCGTCTACCATGTCGCATTTGTTTAAGAATACTACTAGGTAAGGTACACCTACTTGACGAGAAAGAAGAATGTGCTCACGAGTTTGTGGCATTGGGCCGTCAGCAGCAGATACTACTAGGATTCCGCCGTCCATTTGAGCAGCACCAGTGATCATGTTTTTAACATAGTCAGCATGTCCTGGGCAGTCAACGTGTGCATAGTGACGGTTGTCAGTTTCGTACTCAACGTGAGCTGTAGAAATTGTGATTCCACGCTCTCTTTCTTCTGGAGCAGCATCGATCATGTCGTATGCCATTGCAGCACCTTTACCGCTCTTCTTAGCAAGAACAGTTGTGATTGCAGCTGTTAAAGTTGTTTTACCGTGGTCAACGTGACCGATTGTACCGATATTAGCATGAGTCTTGGATCTATCGAATTTCTCTTTACCCATTGTTATATCCTCCTTGGAATTTCATTAGTTTTTATTTTATATGTTATTAATAAGTGATTTCCACTTATTAACCTACATACTATTTATAAAACAAGATTAGGTGAAAATCAATTATTCACCTTTATTTTTTTTGATGATTTCTTCAGAAATTGACTTTGGTACTTCTTCATAGTGATCGAAATGCATTGTGAACACTCCGCGTCCTTGTGTGTTAGAACGTAGGGATGTTGCATAACCAAACATTTCAGATAGTGGAACCATAGCGCGAACAACTTGAGCGTTACCGCGAGCTTCCATACCTTCTACACGACCACGACGGGAAGTGATACCACCCATGATGTCTCCCATGTACTCTTCAGGTGTCACTACTTCAACTTTCATGACAGGCTCAAGGATTACAGGGTTACATTTGGATACTGCATTTTTAAGAGCTAAAGATGCAGCTACTTTAAACGCCATCTCCGAGGAGTCAACGTCATGGTAAGAACCATCAACCAATGCAGCTTTAACATCAATTAATTGGTAACCAGCAAGTACACCGTTTTTCATGGAATCTTCCAGACCAGCTTGAACAGCAGGTACGTATTCACGAGGTACTACTCCACCTACGATTTTGTTTTCAAATTCGAAGCCTTTTCCTTCTTCGTTTGGTTCGAATTCGATCCAAACGTGTCCGAATTGACCACGTCCACCAGATTGACGAGCAAATTTACCTTCAACCTTAGCAGATCCGCGGAACGTTTCACGGTAAGCAACCTGAGGTGCACCAACGTTTGCTTCTACTTTGAATTCGCGCTTCATACGGTCAACTAGGATATCAAGGTGAAGCTCACCCATACCTGCGATGATTGTTTGACCAGTTTCCTGATCTGTATGTGCACGGAAAGTAGGATCTTCTTCTTGCAATTTTTGAAGAGCAGTTGTCATTTTGTCTTGGTCAGCCTTAGATTTAGGCTCAACAGATAGTTGGATAACCGGCTCTGGGAATTCCATGGACTCCAAGATAACTTGGTTTTTGTCGTCACATAGAGTGTCACCAGTAGTTGTGTCTTTAAGACCAACTGCAGCAGCGATATCTCCAGAATATACAACAGGAATCTCTTCACGGCTGTTTGCGTGCATTTGCAGGATACGTCCTACACGCTCACGCTTACCTTTTGTAGAGTTGATAACGTAAGAACCCGAGTTTAATGTACCAGAGTACACACGGAAGAACGTTAATTTTCCTACATAAGGGTCTGTCATAACTTTAAACGCTAGAGCAGCAAACGGGTTGTCGTCTCCAGGTTCACGAGTTACTTCTTCTTCAGTGTCAGGAATAGTACCTTTGATTGAAGGTACATCTGTTGGCGCTGGAAGGTAGTCGATAACAGCGTCAAGCATTAACTGAACACCTTTGTTTTTGAAAGCAGAACCACAGATTACTGGGTAGAAGTTAACATCACAAGTACCTTTACGGATAGTAGCTTTTAACTCTTCAGTAGTTAGCTCTTCTCCTTCTAGGTATTTCATCATTAATTCTTCATCTAATTCTGCTACTGCTTCAACTAAGCGTTGACGATATTCGTCAGCTTGGTCTTTGTACTCAGCCGGAATTTCTTTCGCTTCAGAACGAGTACCTAGGTCGTCCTCGTAGAAGTAAGCTTGCATTTCTACTAGGTCGATGATACCTTCAAACTCATCTTCACTTCCGATAGGAAGTTGAATTGGATGAGCGTTAGCTTGAAGGCGGTCATGGATAGTTCCTACAGAGTATAAGAAGTCTGCACCGATCTTGTCCATTTTGTTAACGAACACGATACGTGGAACACCATAAGTTGTAGCTTGGCGCCAAACTGTTTCAGTTTGAGGCTCAACTCCAGATTGTGCATCAAGAACTGCTACCGCACCATCAAGTACACGTAGGGAACGTTCAACTTCAACAGTGAAGTCTACGTGACCAGGTGTATCGATAATGTTTACGCGGTGGCCTTTCCATTGAGCTGTTGTCGCAGCAGATGTGATCGTGATTCCACGCTCTTGCTCCTGCTCCATCCAGTCCATTTGAGAAGCACCTTCGTGAGTTTCACCAATTTTGTGAATACGTCCTGTGTAGAACAAAACACGCTCAGTTGTCGTTGTTTTACCAGCATCGATGTGAGCCATGATACCGATATTACGTGTTTTATCTAAGGAGAACTCTCTTGCCATAGTGTATTTCTCCTTCCTAAGTAACTAGATTTAATTTATACCTAAAGCTGTTAAGTACTTGTCTTAACAGCTCCAGATAGTATGTGATCTTACCAGCGGTAGTGAGCAAACGCTTTGTTTGCTTCTGCCATTTTGTGCATATCTTCACGCTTCTTAACTGAAGCTCCAGTGTTGTTAGCAGCATCAAGGATTTCGTTAGCTAAACGCTCTTCCATCGTTTTCTCTCCACGAAGACGAGAGTAGTTAACTAAATAGCGAAGTCCAAGAGTTGTACGACGATCTGGGCGCACCTCTACAGGTACTTGGTAGTTTGCTCCACCTACACGGCGTGCTCTAACTTCAAGAACAGGCATGATGTTTTTCATAGCTTGTTCGAACACTTCCATAGGTTCTTGTCCGGAACGCTCACCAACTAGTTTGAATGCGTTATAGATGATAGCTTGAGATTTTCCTCTCTTACCATCGATCATTAATTTATTTACAAGACGAGTTACTAATTTAGAGTTGTATAACGGATCTGGTAATACGTCTCTTTTTGCAACAGGGCCTTTACGTGGCATAATATTTTCCTCCTTTCGGGTAACTTAATGTTAAGCAGTTTGAAGTTTATTACTTCTTAGGTGCTTTTGGTCTCTTAGTACCATATTTAGAACGACCTTGCATACGGTTGTTAACTCCCGCCGTATCAAGAGCTCCACGAACGATGTGGTAACGTACCCCTGGTAAATCTTTTACACGACCGCCGCGAATTAATACTACGCTGTGCTCTTGTAGGTTGTGACCGATACCTGGGATATAAGCAGTTACCTCAATTTGGTTAGTTAAACGAACACGAGCATATTTACGTAATGCGGAGTTCGGTTTCTTTGGAGTCATTGTACCAACACGAGTACACACACCACGTTTTTGAGGTGAAGACACATCAGTTTGAGCCTTCTTGAAACTGTTATAACCTTTGTTCAAAGCTGGAGATTTTGACTTTACAACTTTACTTGTACGTCCTTTGCGGACTAACTGGTTAATAGTAGGCATTAATATTTCCTCCTTCCTAATGTTTTAAGACCACATATCCAGGTGGTTCATTTTTAGGTAAAAAACAAAGTCTTTGCGAATCTGCACTCACAAAAACAGTTTTTAATGAATGATCGCAACAGCGGAGGCACCCACTTCAATCCCGCAAGCTTTTCCGAGTTTTTTCATCGAATCTACTTTTAAGACTGGTATGTTGTGCTCATTGGCAGTTTGGACAACTTTCTGTGTGACAATCACATCTGCGTCCTCTGCAATGACAACCTCTTTTACTGTTCCGGATTTCAGCGCCTTCACCGTTTGTTTTGTACCAACAATGAAGGTGTTTGCCTGCATCACTTTTTCATAAGACATTAACATATCCTCCAAAGCAACAGGTTATATAAGCACCTTTGCTATATTACCATCTCTATTTTTGAATGTCAACACTTTATCGAATAACATTGAAAAGATTGTCGGGGGATACCCGACAATCTTTCTTTTATTCTACCGTTACAGGCTCTTCCTTGCCCACTTCTTTCGTTAGATCGAATTTGCGGTAGCGGTTCATACCTGTACCAGCTGGAACTAGTTTACCGATGATAACATTCTCTTTCAGACCTAGTAACTCGTCGCGTTTTCCTTTAATCGCAGCGTCTGTCAGGACTCTAGTTGTTTCCTGGAAGGAAGCTGCAGATAAGAAGGAATCCGTTTCAAGAGAAGCTTTCGTGATACCTAGTAATACTGGACGTCCAGTTGCAGGTGTTCTGCCATCAAGAAGTACACGTTCGTTTGCATCAGTGAATTGGTGAACATCAAGCAGTGTTCCTGGTAGTACATCTGTATCACCAGCATCAATAACACGTACCTTACGTAGCATCTGGCGAACCATAACCTCTACGTGCTTGTCACCGATTTCTACCCCTTGCATACGGTATACTTTTTGAACTTCAAGCAATAGATACTCCTGTACAGATACCATATCTTTGACTTTCAGTAGTTCTTTCGGATCGATGGAACCTTCTGTTAGTTCCTGACCACGTAAAACTTCTGAATTTACGCCGACTTTAAGGCGGCCAGTGTATGGTACTGTGTAGTTTCTCGTTTCCACTTCACCTTGGACAGTGATTTCTTGCTGACGATCGCGACCTTCGTTGATGGAAGTAACAACACCATCAATTTCAGAGATGACCGCTTGACCTTTAGGATTACGCGCTTCAAAGATCTCTTGGATACGCGGTAAACCTTGTGTAATATCGTCTCCTGCAACCCCACCTGTATGGAATGTACGCATCGTCAACTGAGTTCCCGGCTCACCAATAGATTGGGCAGCAATAATACCAACTGCTTCTCCCACTTCTACTTCTAAGCCAGTCGCAAGGTTGCGGCCGTAACATTTTTTACATACACCATGACGAGTGTCACATGTAAATACAGAGCGAATCCAAACATCTTCCACGCCTGCTTCTACAATGGTTGTAGCAAGGTCTTCAGTAATTAAATCGTTACCCGCAACAAGAACTTCCCCAGTTTCAGGGTGCTTCACAGCTTTTCTTGCATAACGGCCGATTAAACGTTCTTCTAATTTCTCTACCACTTCTGTGCCATCTTTCAGAGCAGTGATGTGTAGACCGCGGTCTGTTCCACAATCTATCTCACGAACGATAACATCTTGTGCCACGTCTACAAGACGACGAGTCAAGTAACCGGAATCGGCAGTTTTCAGTGCTGTATCGGCAAGACCTTTACGCGCACCGTGAGTAGAGATAAAGTATTCCAATACCGTAAGACCTTCACGGAAACTGGATTTGATCGGTAATTCAATGATACGTCCAGATGGATTCGCCATTAGTCCACGCATACCAGCTAACTGTGTAAAGTTAGATGCGTTACCACGGGCACCGGAATCACTCATCATGAAGATGTGGTTCAGGCGTGGCAAGGACTCCATTAGCAACCCTTGGATCTTATCCTTAGCAGCACTCCAGATGGAGATAACGCGGTCATAACGTTCTTCCTCTGTGATTAGACCACGGCGGAACTGCTTAAGAACGGTATCAACTTTTGTTTGTGCTTCTACCAAGATTTCATCTTTCTCTTTAAGAACTACGATGTCTGCTACACCAACTGTGATACCAGCTTTAGTAGAGTAACGGAATCCAAGGTTTTTCATGCGGTCAAGCATTTCGGATGTTTGCGTGATCTTGAAGCGTTTGAACACTTCTGCAATGATGTTACCAAGGATTTTCTTCTTAAATGGATCGATTAGTTCTTGTGCTTGTATCGCTTCTCTTACATTCGCACCTTTTTCCACAAAGTACTTCTCAGGAGTGTTTACTTCTAAGTTGAACTTCGTCGGTTCGTTAATGTAAGGGAATGACGGCGGCAGGATTTCGTTGAAGATCAACTTTCCTACTGTCGTAATTAGAAGCTTTTGTTTCTGCTCTTCGGTAAATGTTTCGTTATTTAAGGATCCTGCATATACCGCTACACGAGTGTGCAGATGTACATAGCCATTTGAATAAGCGATTAGCGCTTCATTCGTATCCTTGAATACCATTCCTTCACCTACAGCATTTTCTCGCTCTAGTGTTAAGTAGTAGTTACCAAGCACCATATCCTGGGAAGGTGTTACTACAGGTTTTCCATCCTTAGGGTTAAGGATGTTTTGTGCAGCAAGCATCAAGATGCGTGCTTCAGCCTGTGCTTCAGCAGAAAGAGGTACGTGAACAGCCATTTGGTCTCCGTCAAAGTCCGCGTTGTATGCAGTACATACAAGTGGGTGAAGGCGGATAGCACGGCCTTCTACAAGTGTAGGTTCAAATGCTTGAATACCTAGTCTGTGTAGAGTTGGTGCGCGGTTTAGTAATACCGGATGTTCCCTGATAACGGATTCCAATACGTCCCAAACCTCTGGTTGTACGCGTTCGATCTTACGCTTCGCACTCTTAATGTTATGTGCAAGCCCGCGTTCTACAAGTTCTTTCATGACGAAAGGCTTGAATAGCTCAAGGGCCATTTCTTTCGGTAATCCACATTGATACATTTTCAGGTTAGGTCCTACTACGATAACGGAACGACCAGAGTAGTCAACACGTTTTCCTAGTAAGTTCTGACGGAAACGACCTTGCTTCCCTTTCAGCATATGAGAAAGAGATTTCAATGGACGGTTACCAGGTCCTGTTACCGGACGGCCACGGCGACCATTGTCGATAAGTGCGTCAACAGCTTCTTGTAACATACGTTTTTCGTTCTGTACGATGATGCTTGGAGCACCAAGGTCAAGAAGGCGTTTTAAACGGTTGTTACGGTTGATTACACGGCGATACAAGTCATTTAAGTCGGAAGTCGCAAAACGACCACCGTCCAATTGAACCATTGGACGTAATTCAGGAGGGATAACCGGTAGCACATCAAGGATCATCCAAGATGGTTCATTGCCGGATCCTCTGAAGGATTCCAATACTTCCAGACGCTTAATTGCTCTTGTACGGCGTTGACCTTGAGCAGTTTTTAGCTCTTCTTTTAGCGTATCTACTTCTTTTTCCAAGTCGATGTCAAAAAGAAGTTTCTTGATTGCTTCTGCACCCATGGCTGCTTGGAATGTTTGACCATACTTTTCACGGTATGCACGGAATTCCTTTTCAGAAAGCAGTTGCTTCTTCTCCAAAGGAGTATCGCCTGTTTCTGTTACCACGTAAGATGCAAAATAAATTACTTCCTCAAGCGCACGTGGGGACATGTCAAGAACAAGACCCATGCGGCTTGGGATTCCTTTGAAGTACCAGATGTGGGATACAGGAGCAGCAAGCTCGATGTGACCCATGCGTTCACGACGTACTTTCGCCCTTGTTACTTCTACACCACAGCGGTCACAGACAACGCCCTTATAACGGACGCGCTTGTATTTACCACAGTGACATTCCCAGTCCTTTGTAGGACCGAAAATTCTTTCGCAGAATAACCCATCTTTTTCTGGCTTTAATGTACGATAGTTAATTGTCTCAGGCTTCTTGACTTCCCCGAAAGACCAGGATCTGATCTTGTCGGGTGAAGCAAGGCCTATTTTCATATATTCAAAATTATTAACATCTAGCAAGGGGCCTACCTCCCTTATAATCTACAGGTTCTACCCAAATGCTTATCTTTAAAGTACTGTTGGCCATCAGTCTTTAGCGACAGTTTCTTTTACTTCTTCTACTTTATCTGAATCAATGGAAATACCTTCGGAAGCTTGTTCTTCATCTTCCTCAAGATCTCTCATTTCGATCTCTTCTTCATCGCCTGATAGGATTTTTACATCCATACCTAAACTTTGAAGTTCTTTGATCAATACTTTGAAGGATTCAGGTACACCTGGTTCAGGTACATTTTCACCTTTAACGATCGCCTCGTACGTTTTCACACGTCCTACTACGTCATCAGATTTAACTGTAAGGATTTCTTGTAGTGTATAAGCGGCACCGTAAGCCTCAAGTGCCCAAACCTCCATCTCACCGAAACGTTGTCCACCAAATTGCGCTTTACCACCAAGTGGTTGTTGCGTAACAAGTGAGTATGGTCCAGTGGAACGTGCGTGAAGCTTATCATCAACCATGTGCGCAAGTTTAATCATATACATGATCCCTACAGATACACGGCTGTCGAACGGCTCACCCGTTCTTCCGTCATACAATACTGTTTTTGCATCTCTTGCCATGCCAGCCTCTTCAAGCGTGCTCCAAACGTCTTCTTCACGCGCGCCATCAAATACGGCGGAAGCAACGTGGATGCCCAATGTTCTTGCTGCCATTCCTAGGTGAAGCTCCAATACCTGCCCGATGTTCATACGAGAAGGTACCCCTAGTGGGTTTAACATGATGTCAATTGGTGTTCCATCTGGCAAGTAAGGCATATCTTCTTCCGGTAAGATACGAGAGATTACCCCTTTGTTACCATGTCGTCCGGCCATTTTGTCACCTTCAGAGATTTTTCGTTTCTGAACGATGTATGCACGAACCAATTGGTTAACTCCTGGTGGCAATTCGTCACCATCTTCACGGTTGAATACTTTTACATCAAGTACGATACCGCCACCACCATGTGGAACTCTTAGTGATGTATCACGTACTTCTCTTGCTTTCTCACCGAAGATTGCGTGTAATAGACGTTCTTCTGCAGTAAGTTCCGTAACCCCTTTAGGTGTTACTTTTCCTACTAATAGGTCTCCGTCTTTTACTTCCGCACCCACTCGGATAATTCCGCGGTCGTCAAGGTTTTTAAGTGCTTCTTCCCCGACATTCGGGATATCACGTGTGATTTCTTCTGGTCCAAGTTTAGTGTCACGTGCTTCTGACTCATATTCTTCAATATGAATGGAAGTGTACACATCATCTTTTACCAGACGCTCACTCATGATGATAGCATCCTCATAGTTATATCCGTCCCATGTCATGAAACCGACCATTACGTTACGGCCAAGTGCCAATTCACCTTTTTCCATGGATGGTCCGTCTGCAAGGATTTCTCCTTTTGTTACAACGTCACCGACAGAAACGATTGGACGTTGGTTATAGCAAGTTCCTTGGTTAGAACGAATGAACTTAAGCATTCTGTACTTATCAAGGTTGCCTTTTACCTGTTGTCCGTCGACTTCTTCCATACGACGCACCCAAACTTCGCGGGCTTCTACACGTTCTACAACACCAGGGTGTTTACAGATAACGGCAGCTCCGGAGTCTTTAGCGGAAACGTGCTCCATCCCAGTACCAACAATCGGGGATTCCGGTTGTAATAAAGGTACAGCTTGACGTTGCATGTTCGCTCCCATTAGGGCACGGTTGGAGTCATCGTTTTCCAAGAAAGGAATACAAGCTGTCGCAGCAGATACAACCTGCTTAGGAGAAACGTCCATATAGTCGATTCTCTCACTTACAACAACCGTGTTCTCCCCGCGGAAACGGGAAACTACATTCTCATCAAGGAAAGTTCCATCTTCACCAAGGCGTGCGTTCGCTTGGGCTACTACATAGTTATCTTCTTCATCTGCAGTCAAGTAATCAATTTGGTCTGTCACACGGCCCGTTTCAGGGTCAACTCTTCTGTAAGGAGTTTCGATAAAACCAAATTTATTTACTTTCGCAAAAGAAGAAAGGGAGTTGATCAAACCAATGTTTGGTCCCTCAGGAGTCTCAATCGGACACATACGGCCATAGTGAGAGTAGTGAACGTCACGCACTTCAAAGCCGGCACGCTCACGCGTCAAACCACCAGGTCCAAGCGCAGACAATCTACGTTTATGTGTTAATTCAGCTAATGGATTCGTTTGATCCATGAACTGAGATAACTGAGAGCTTCCGAAGAACTCTTTAATAGATGCAATAACAGGTCTGATATTGATCAATTGTTGCGGAGTGATCGTGTTAGTGTCCTGGATGGACATTCTTTCACGAACCACACGCTCCATTCTGGATAGACCGATACGGAACTGATTTTGAAGAAGTTCTCCAACAGAACGTAAACGACGGTTACCAAGGTGATCGATATCATCTGTATCGCCTACACCGTGTAAAAGGTCAAAGAAGTAACTAATAGAAGCAATGATGTCCGCCGGAGCGATATGCTTTACTTTTTCTTCTATAAAACCGTTGCCTAAAACAACGATTTCTTTTTCACCTTCTGCATCATTCGGTGCATATATCTTAATAGATTGCATAGGCACTTCATCTTCCACTACTCCACCATGCGGATGGAAAGAAGTCAGGCCGATGCCGTCTTCAATGTTAGGTAGAATGCGGTCTAAAGTTCTACGATCTAACAGTGTACCTTTTTCTACAATGATTTCCCCAGTTTCAGGGTCTACAAGTGTTTCAGCGATACGTTGATTGAAAAGTCTGTTCTTGATATGAAGCTTTTTATTAATCTTGTATCTTCCAACACTTGCTAAATCATAGCGTTTAGGATCGAAAAATCTAGACTCTAATAAACTTTTCGCGTTTTCAACCGTTGGTGGTTCACCAGGGCGTAGACGCTCATATATTTCTAGTAATGCCTTTTCAGTGCTTTCTGTGTTATCCTTATCTAAAGTATTGCGAAGGTACTCGTTTTCGCCCAGAAGATCAATGATTTCCTGGTCGGAACCGAATCCAAGAGCACGCAAAAGAACCGTTACTGGTAGTTTACGAGTACGATCTATACGAACATATACAACATCTTTAGCGTCAGTCTCGTATTCTAACCATGCACCACGGTTTGGAATAACAGTAGCCGAAAAGCCTTTTTTACCATTTTTATCTACTTTTCCGCTGTAATACACACTTGGAGAACGCACTAACTGAGATACAATAACACGTTCTGCACCATTAATAACGAACGTACCAGTATCCGTCATCAACGGGAAATCACCCATAAATACATCCTGGTCTTTTACTTCACCAGTTTCTTTGTTAATGAGACGAACCTTCACACGTAAAGGAGCTGAGTATGTAACATCTCTTTCCTTTGATTCTTCAACAGAATATTTAGGTTCCCCTAAGCTATAATCGATGAATTCTAAAGATAGATTTCCTGTGAAGTCTTCAATTGGGGAAATGTCATGAAACATTTCTCTTAATCCTTCATCAAGGAACCATTGATAAGAAGATGTTTGAATCTCTATTAGATTTGGTAAATCTAATACTTCACTAATGCGAGCATAACTTCTGCGTTGGCGGTGTCGTCCGTATTGAACTAGTTGACCTGTCAACTGATTCACCCCTCGTATCAAGCGTTATTAAATAGTAGTTCAAAAAATATAAACCACTCAAAGCCAAACATAAAAAAACATTCAACATGGAAACAATACTGCTAAAAGAATCCATGTTAAAAATAAAAAAATGGTTTCAATACAGAAAACCACGTTTTTACAATCGCTCTATTGATTTTACTATCTTTTCCAAGCGTACTAATTTTATACATGCAAAATACATAAAATTATTAGTGCTCAGAAAAATACATATTGGCATTAAACAATGCTACCATAACAAAAAAACCAAAGTCAACCCTTTTTTGATTTGATGATGGAGTAGCCTTTTTTCTTTTGTCACAACTTCCACTTCCTCAAACAATGATTCCAATTTCTCCATTGCAGAAGGAGCTCCCTGTTTCTTTTTGGATCACAATCCACAGCTCACCTTTTTGGCGCCAAGTGCGTCCATGCTTTTTCTAAAAATTTCATGAACAACTTTTTTTGCCAGCGCGTATCGGTGGATTAGAAAGTATTGCCGCATAATCGGTGGAAGTGACATTCTCATAGATATCACTAGTAAAAACAGTGATATTCTCCACTTTGTTAATAGAACCGTTTTCCTTGGCAAGCTCGACAGCTCTTTCATTGACATCAATCATATCCACGTGACGATGTGGATAGAATTTAGCAAGAGACAATCCAATCGGACCATATCCACAGCCAACATCTAGAATGCGACCTTCCACTTCCGGTTCTTCAAAAGCCTCTATCAGCACTCTTGACCCAAAGTCCACTTCTTTTTTTGAAAAAACACCGCTATCCGTTATGAAAGAAAAGTTGTTACCTTTTTAAATCAAATTTCCATTGTTTGACGGTTGCTTTCCACAGATGGCTTGTTTGTATAATAATGATTCGTCATATTTAGTCTCCTTATCTGAAAAGCTACCTTTTGCTTTTCAACAAATCAACTTCATATATTAGTACCCTTGAAAAAGACAGTAACCAAACGATCCTTACATCAAGTATGGCACCGTTTAAAAAAAGCCCGCTAACACGTAGCGAGCTTTCCTTTTTTAAGAGCCTGTAATTACTTAACTTCTACAGAAGCTCCAACTTCTTCAAGTTTAGCTTTGATTTCTTCAGCTTCTTCTTTAGCAATACCTTCTTTAAGAGCTTTAGGAGCGTTGTCTACAACTTCTTTAGCTTCTTTAAGACCAAGGCCAGTGATTTCACGTACTACTTTGATAACCTTGATTTTTTGTTCCGCCAGCGCTAGCTAGGATTACGTCGAATTCAGTTTGCTCAGCAGCAGCTTCAGTAGCTACACCAGCAGCAGCTACAGGAGCAGCAGCAGTTACACCAAATTCTTCTTCGATTGCTTTTACTAGGTCGTTTAATTCTAAAACAGTCATATTTTTAACCGCTTCAATGATTTGTTCGTGTGTCATTGTTAATTTCCTCCTTAGATATTATAAGTTTTTTGTTTTTCTTACTTAACTTGCTAGATTGAAATTAAGCGCCTTGCTCTTCTTTTTGATCTGCAACTGCTTTCGTAACAAGAGCCAAGTTGCGGATTGGAGCTTGAAGGACGCTAAGCAACATGGAAAGAAGACCTTCGCGGGATGGAAGTTCAGCAAGAGCTTTCACTTCTTCAACCGTTGCAACATTTCCTTCGATTACACCAGCTTTGATTTCTAATGCTTCGTGTTTTTTCGCGAAGTCATTAAGGATCTTAGCAGGAGCTACTACATCTTCAGTAGAGAATGCGATAGCGTTAGGTCCTGTTAATGCGTCGTTAAGTCCGTTGATATCTGCTGCTTCAGCCGCACGGCGAGTTAAAGAGTTTTTGTAAACCTTGAACTCAACACCTGCTTCACGAAGTTGTTTACGAAGTTCAGTTACTTCCGCAACGTTAAGTCCACGGTAGTCAACTACGATAGTAGATACAGAACCTTTAAACTTGTCAGCGATTTCTCCAACAGCTTGTTTTTTTACTTCAACTGCTTTGCTCATCGTTACACCTCCTAAAAAGTTGGTTACCACTTATACCGACCGGTGTACATAAAGAATGCCTCCACGCAGGTGGAGGCAGAAGTTTTATCGTTAAAAGCACAAGGCTTTAAATCGTAAAAATTCACACCTCGGTAGGAAATTAAGCCATTCGGCACCTACTGTCTACGGTACAAACAATATCATTTTATAAACACAACGATTATTATAACCGTCTAGTTATCTTGTGTCAATATGTTAGTTTTTGGTAGCTACGAAAGTAGAAGTGTCAACTTTTACTCCAGGGCCCATTGTAGAAGTAACGGCAACGTTCTTCATGAATGTACCTTTTGCAGCAGCCGGTTTAGCTTTTAGTAAAGTCTCGTAGATAGTTGTGAAGTTTTCAACAAGCTTCGCATCTTCGAAAGAGATTTTACCTACTGGCACGTGGATGTTACCGGATTTATCAAGGCGGTATTCAACTTTACCAGCTTTGATCTCGTTAACAGCTTTTGTTACATCAAATGTAACTGTACCAGTTTTAGGGTTTGGCATTAGGCCTTTAGGTCCTAATACGCGTCCTAGTTTACCAACTTCACCCATCATGTCCGGTGTAGCAACGATTACGTCGAAATCGAACCAACCTTGGTTGATTTTCGCGATCATGTCAGCATCCCCAACATAGTCAGCTCCAGCAGCTTCTGCTTCTTTCGCTTTTTCGCCTTTAGCGAAAACTAGGACTTTTTGAGTTTTACCAGTTCCATGAGGAAGCACTACTGCTCCACGGATCTGTTGGTCATTTTTACGAGGGTCAACTCCAAGACGGAATGCAACTTCCACAGTAGCGTCGAACTTCGCAGTGTTTGTTTTCTTTACTAATTCGATAGCTTCGTTAACAGAGTAAGCCGTTTGACGGTCTACAAGTTTCGCAGCTTCGATGTACTTTTTACCTCTTTTAGCCATTTTAAACGTCCTCCTTATGTGGTTTTAGCGGAATAACCTCCCACGAATAAAGGTTGCGAATTGGCCGTAAACCAAAATCCGCAACCCTGAACAGCAGTTAAATCAAAAGCAATGGGATTAGTCTTCGATAGTGATACCCATGCTACGAGCAGTACCTTCAACCATGCGCATTGCAGCTTCTACGCTTGCAGCGTTTAGATCTGGCATTTTCGTCTCCGCAATTTCGCGTACTTTATCACGCTTAACTGTTGCAACTTTATTACGGTTTGGTTCACCAGAACCAGACTCAATACCAGCTGCTTTTTTAAGTAAAACTGCAGCAGGTGGAGTTTTCGTAATAAATGTAAATGAACGGTCTTCAAAAACCGTGATTTCAACAGGGATAATCAATCCAGCTTGATCTGCTGTACGAGCGTTAAACTCTTTACAGAAACCCATGATGTTAACACCTGCTTGACCTAGTGCTGGTCCAACTGGTGGTGCTGGGTTAGCTTTCGCTGCTGGAATTTGTAGCTTTACCATTTTAATTACTTTTTTTAGCCACGAGACACACCTCCTTAAGTCCGTGATGTGGTATCTGGGATTTCTCCCTCCCACTCAACTCATTCTTTATATATTTAATAAAGAATATTTTTTTATTAATAGTCTCTATTTCAGAGACATACTGACCTTTGAAATAATATCATTTTTACGAAACTATTTCAAGTTTTTTTACATTATAATTTTTCAATCTGTGTAAAGTCAAGCTCCACAGGGGTTTCACGGCCGAACATATTTACAAGAACTTTCACTTTATGCTTGTCTTTGTCCATCTCTACAATGTGTCCAGTGAAGTTTGCAAAAGGTCCTTCTGTTACTTTTACGGATTCTTTGAGATCGAAGTCTACTTCTACTTGCTTCTCCATCATGCCCATTCTCTTCAGGATAAATGCAATTTCATCATCCAATAGAGGTGTTGGTTTGGAGCCGGAACCGCTTGATCCTACGAAACCTGTTACGCCAGGTGTGTTACGTACGACATACCAAGAGTCGTCTGTCATGACGATTTCAACTAGAACGTAACCTGGGAATACTTTTTTCTTGGTTACTTTCTTTTTGCCGTTTTTGATGTCTGTTTCTTCTTCTTCAGGAACTACGACACGGAAGATCTTGTCTTGCATCCCCATTGATTCTACTCGTTTTTCTAAGTTTGCTTTTACTTTATTCTCGTATCCGGAATAAGTATGAACAACGTACCAGTTTTTCTCCATTGTTTAGGACTTGTGTCCGTCCCTCCCTTTTCTAGCATTTTATTTTTGAGACTATAAATATTAGTATTCCGTTGGACTCCCTGTTGATTTCCGTTATGGGTGTTCGCTTATCCTTTGGGCGGTGCTTGAGCCTCCTCACAACGCTCGGGGGTCTCAAGCTACCGCTATCTCCCTCAGGACAAGGAACGCTACAGCAGCGATTTCATCGCACGAAGAAAATGCGTTAGCATTTTCGAGGAGTCTCACACCCTTCACTACAATCAACAGGGCAAGTTTGGCTAATCACCAAGAATACTGCCTATTAAAATCAGTGAAACTAGCAAAACACCGGGGTGTTTTTTTCCAAATGAAAAAACCCGTTGAACGGGCTTTTTGTCAGAAAGTATTATTTACATTATACCATGATATAACATTACTTATTCAAGAGCAAAAAGAATAAGGTGAAAATTATTGTTCGCTCTAAAATGATTAGTTAATCAAAGCACGGATTAACTCGGAAATACCTAAGTCAATAACCCAGAAGAACACTGCTACAAACAATACTGTTGTTACTACTGTAATTGTGTAGCGAGTAAGTTCCTGGCGTTTTGGCCAGCTTACTTTTTTCATTTCGCGAGCTACATCACGAAAAAAATTAGTCAAACGTCCCATCCATGTAACCTCCAACCCCAAATACTGATCTATTTTGTCTCCCGATGAACGGTGTGAGCATTACAAACCTTACAAAACTTCTTTATCTCTAATCGCTCAGCGCTTTGTGACTTTCCTTTAACTGTTGAGTAGTTACGGGAAGAGCACGTCGCGCAAGCAAGTGCTACCTTACTTTGCATGTGTTACACCACCAAAACATAGATGTCCCTAAAAATGTAACATAGGCGTAATAATTAGTCAATGTGATTTGAAGGCGCAACCATCTTACATAAACACAAGAGAATTAACAGCTTATAAAGTAATCTCTCTCAGTTCCAAGTATCTTTCTAACTTGCGTTTTACTCTTTGCAATGCGTTATCGATGGATTTTACATGCCGGTTTAAATCTTCTGAAATTTCTTGATAGGAACGTCCGTCCAGGTAAAGAGCGAGAACCTTTCTCTCAAGGTCGCTCAGCAACTCTCCCATCTTAACTTCTATATCATCAAATTCCTCTTGATTTATGATCAATTCTTCAGGGTCCATGACTTTAGCCCCCGAAATGACATCCATTAATGTACGGTCTGATTCCTCGTCATAGATAGGCTTGTCCAATGAAACGTACGAATTCAATGGAATATGCTTCTGTCTTGTAGCAGTCTTAATCGCAGTAATGATTTGTCTTGTGATACAAAGTTCAGCAAATGCCTTGAAAGAAGTCAACTTGTCCTCTTTAAAGTCCCGAATTGCCTTGTATAGACCTATCATCCCTTCTTGCACGATATCCTCGCGATCTGCACCAATAAGAAAATAGGATCTAGCCTTCGCGCGAACGAAGTTCTTATACTTGTTGATTAAATAATCCAGCGCTTCACTGTCACCTAAATGCACAAGTTCTACCATCTGTTCGTCTTCCATAAGCTCTAATATCCTGTTAGCATTTCTTGGATCGCTCACTATCACACCTATCCCTCCGACTGAATCAGTAGATAGAAATATTATACAGTAGTCATAAATTGACCGTCAACCACTCATCGCTGTCCTCGGCGCCATTTTTCGAAAATTGCTGAAATTTCATTGTCCAGTTCAATGCGTTTTGATGGCTTTTCGTTGGTAAATTTTGTTACGCGTTTTTTTATTCTTGCTTCAATAGCATCTGACTCGTTCAGAAGTTCACGAGCTGATTTTCGCAATGCCCCCTGCCCGAAAATGGCCCATTGTTCTGTAAAGTCAGAAGTTGCCACATGGATTTGTGTGCGAATGTCACTTAAACTGATGGCGAGTTTTTCGATTCTTTCATCGGCTGTTTCGTTTTCACGAGTATAAATGACTTCCACTCGATGATTTTTGTACTTTGTCTCTATTCCCTGTGACATATGCGCGTCAAAGACAATGATCACCTTGTAACCTGTATATGCCTGGTACTCTGCCATTCTCGAAATAAGGATATCACGGGCCATTGCGAGATCCTGATCTTTCAGGACCCTAAGCTCCGGCCACGCACCGATAATGTTATATCCATCTACCAGTAGAATATCCATTCTTCCTTACTCTCCTGCCGACAATCTTTTACGAAAAACCTCATACATTAATAGACTTGCTGCTACAGATGCATTTAGTGACGTAACTTTTCCTACCATTGGTAAAGAGACAAGGAAATCGCATTTTTCTTTTAAAAGTCTAGCCATTCCTTTTCCTTCACTGCCGATAATAAGCCCAAGTGGCAAGGAACCGTCCATTTTCGTATAATCAACTGTTCCTTTGGCGTCAGTTCCGAAGATCCAAAGTCCGCGCTCTTTCAGCTCGTCCACCGTTCTGGCAAGATTAGTTACTCGCACCACCGGGATATGCTCAATGGCGCCTGTGGAGGATTTAGCAACTGTTGCAGTCAAACCTACCGCTCTGCGCTTAGGAATGATGATGCCGTGTGCCCCTACTGCGTCTGCTGTACGCATAATGGAACCTAGGTTATGCGGATCTTCTATCTCATCCAGAATGAGAAAGAATGGATCTTCGTTTCGCTGTTCTGCAGCCTTATACAGGTCGTCAAGCTCTGCATAATCATAGGCAGCGACAGAAGCGACTACTCCTTGATGATTTCCCTCTACCATCTGGTCAATCTTTTTCCGAGGAACGAATTGTACGAGGACATTCGCTTCCTTCGCCATAGCGATTACCTGTTGGATAGAGCCTTTTTGACCACCTTCTGCTATCCATAGCTTGTTTATTTCACGATTTGATTTTAGTGCCTCTAGCACTGGGTTACGCCCCATAATAAATTCTTTTTCTTTTGTCATCTCTATTCACCTCTCTTGCTGTCTACCAGTTCTATGCAGGTAAACACGATTTCTTCCATGCGGTCTATGTCTTCGCTTAAATAATGATAGCCGATCAGTGCTTCAAATGCGGTGGAGTAGCGGTATGTCTGCACGTCCGTATTCTTTGGTACCGAACCGGACTTCGCATTGCGTCCCCGTCTAATCACACCTTGTTCTTCTTCCGTGAAAAATTCACGATCCATCAGCTGGTGAAGTAGATGTGCCTGCGATTTCGCAGACACATAGTTTGTTGCAGCCCGATGTAGCTGATTTGGACGGATCTTCCCGGATTTTAAAAGGTGATGGCGGATGTATCCTTCATACACCGCATCCCCCATATAGGCAAGCGCGAGACTGTTTAATTGCTTTGCATCTACTTGTGTATTGCTCATTGTTACTATTATCCTCTTTTCCATCGTGTGCCTTGTGCAGTATCTTCGAGGATGATATTTTTCGCTTTTAATTCGTCACGAATCTCATCCGCTCTTGCAAAGTCACGGTTTTTCCTTGCATCAATGCGCTGCTGGATTAAGCTTTCGATTTCCTCATCCAATAGTTCTTCCTCTGCAGTAAGGGATACACCGATGACGGAAAATAATTCTTCAAACTGTGCAATGAAAGCCTTTAACACTTTTTCAGAAGTATTCTTCCCGTTTAAGTAAAGGTTGGCTTGCTTCGCCATATCAAATAGAACGGAAATCGCATTGGCTGTATTAAAATCATCATCCATTACTTTGATGAATTCATTTTTAAACTCTTCTACCTTTTGTACCCACTCCGTATCATCTGTTGCAAGGTCTACTGTATTGTCCAAACGATGCTTTAAGTTAGCATAAGCTGTTCGGATACGTTCAAGGCCGTTATTGGTGCTTTGAAGCAACTCTTCGTTATAGTTGATGGGATGACGATAGTGAACCGAAAGCATAAAGAAACGCAATAATTGCGGGTCATGCTTTTTGATAATGTCATGAACCAGCACGAAGTTACCGAGCGATTTGGACATTTTTTCGTTATCAATATTAATATACCCATTATGCAGCCAATACTTAGCAAATGTCTTGCCTGTCAACGCCTCGGATTGGGCGATTTCATTTTCATGATGCGGGAAGGACAAGTCCTGTCCGCCTGCGTGGATATCAATGGTGTCCCCAAGGTATTTGCGCGCCATTGCCGAGCACTCGATATGCCAGCCTGGTCTACCTTTCCCCCATGGACTTTCCCAATGGATTTCTCCCTCTTTTGCCGCTTTCCAAAGGACAAAATCAAGCGCATCTTGTTTCTTATCTCCCACTTCAATACGAGTTCCAAGCTGAAGGTCCTCTATCGGTTGATGTGAAAGCTTTCCATACTCCTTAAACTCGCGAGTTCTGTAATAAACATCTCCATCGGACTCATAGGCATATCCTTTTTCAATCAATGCCTCAATAAACTCAATGATAATGTCCATGCTTTCCGTTACTCTTGGGTGGACAGTTGCTTGTTTGCAACCCAGGGCAGAGACATCTTCATGGTACGCCGCGATAAAACGTTCTGCAATGGTCGGCACATCTTCTCCTAATTCCTTGGCAGCCTTAATCAGCTTATCATCCACATCTGTAAAATTAGATACATAGTTAACTTCAAAGCCACGGTATTCTAAGTATCTTCTAACCGTATCAAACACGATTGGCGGCCTTGCATTTCCGATATGAATGTAGTTATATACGGTCGGTCCGCACACATACATCTTTACCTTTCCCTCTTCAAGCGGGACAAACTTTTCCTTTTGACGCGTTAATGTATTATAAAGATGAATGGTCATCTATTTTCTTCCTCTCTTTTATAAGTAGCAGTTCATTTTGCAGGCGGGCTATCTGATTTTCCAATTCCACAAACCGATCACCTGTCGGATCTGGCATTTCGTGATGATTTAAATCCCTTTTCACCTTTACTCCGTCTTGAATGACGATTTTGCCTGGAATGCCGACAACAGTGGAGTTGGCAGGTACATCTTTTAATACAACCGAACCCGCTCCAACCTTAGAGTTTTCACCAATCGTAATGGATCCCAATACTTTGGCTCCTGTTGCAATCAGTGCGTTGTCCTGAATGGTTGGGTGGCGTTTTCCTTTTTCTTTCCCGGTACCGCCGAGGGTTACTCCTTGGAAGACAGTAACATTATTCCCAATTTCACAGGTTTCTCCTATGACAACTCCCATTCCGTGGTCAATAAAAAATCTGCGGCCGATTTTGGCACCTGGATGTATTTCAATTCCGGTGAAAAACCGGCTCACTTGGGAGATGGCTCTTGCGATGAAAAACATTTTCCGTTTAAAAAAAGCGTGCGCGATCCGGTGGGCCCATACAGCATGTAGCCCCGAGTAAGTTAAGATTACTTCGAAGTAATTTCTTGCAGCGGGATCTTGTTCAAATACCACTTCAATGTCTTCCTTTAGTTTGCGAAACATGGAGTGAACCTCCTTTCTTTTTTCCTATTCATTATTAATTTGATTAACATCCTGTTTCCTTTCGCTCCGGGAGTTCGCTTTCCGCGGGGCGGTGCTTGATCCTCCTCATTTCATTGCGGGGTCTCAACCTACCGCTACCTACCGCCGGAGCCTCACTCCCTGCTCTTCAGTCAACAGGGGATTAGGTGATACTATTTTGATCACCACTTTCTCAAAATAAAAACGCCTCCGTGTCATTGACACAGAGACGCTTTTGGCGCGGTTCCACTCTGTTTGGATATGGGTTGCTAATAATAGGACCCACACCCCCACTTAAGCCTCGTAACGGGAGGTTGCCGCTGTAACTTACTCGGCTATAAGGCCTTTTAGTAACAGACTCTGAGGTGCATTTCAAAAAAGGCATCACATGAATCGCTTGCAGCCATGGCGATTCTCTCTGGAAAGGATGTACTTTTTCTACTCTCCTCTTCAACATTCATTAATGGTTATCTCGTTTTTAAAGATGGTAGTTCTATCATATTATGTTTTACGGAAAATGTTAACCAATTAGCTTCGACAATCTCGCTAAAACTGTTTCTTTCCCTAATAGATGGATCGTTTGCGGCAGGTCACGACCATGTGTTTGGCCAGTCGTTGCCACGCGTATTGGCATGAAAAGCTTTTTCCCTTTATGTCCGGTTGCTTTTTGAACGGCCTTCGTTGCAGCTTTGATGTGGTCTACAGAGAAGTCCTCCATCGTTTCCAATTCGTGATGGAAGGCAGCCATTACTTCCGGTACTTGTTCCTCAGCTAAGACAGCTTTTGCCTCTTCATCGTATTCGATGTGCGTTTGGAAGAACATTTCCGTCAGTTCCACTATTTCTGCTCCGAAACTCATCTGCTCTTGGTAAAGTCCGATAAGTTCTTTTGCCCAAACCTTCTGATCCTCTGTCATTGTCTCTTCCAGACGACCTGCTTTTACTAGGTGCGGCAAGGACATATCAACAAGTCGATCCAGTTCCATCGTTTTGATGTATTGGTTGTTCATCCACGTTAATTTGTTTGTATCAAATACAGCTGGTGATTTGGATAAACGAGCCGTATCAAAGATCTCAATGAATTGATCCTTGGAGAAGACTTCCTCTTCGCCGACCGGAGACCAGCCAAGCAAGGCAATAAAGTTAAACAAAGCTTCAGGCAGATAGCCAAGCTCCTCATATTGCTCAATAAACTGGATGATGGACTCATCACGTTTACTTAATTTCTTGCGGCTTTCGTTCACAATCAATGTCATGTGACCGAACACAGGAACATCCCAGCCTAGAGCTTCAAAGATCATGATTTGTTTTGGCGTGTTCGAGATATGATCATCTCCACGAAGAACGTGGGAAATCTGCATCAAATGATCATCAACTGCCACGGCGAAATTGTAAGTAGGGGTTCCGTCCTTTTTCACGATAACAAAGTCACCAATGCCATCGGATTCAAAGGATACGTCTCCTTTAACCATGTCGTTGAACTTAATTTCTTTTCCCTTTGGTACGCGGAAGCGAATGCTTGGTTCTCTTCCTTCTGCTTCAAATGCTTTTTGCTCTTCTACAGTTAAGTTGCTGTGCTTGCCGGAGTAATTCGGGTTCTCTCCGCGGGCAATTTGCTCTTCCCGCTCCGCTTCCAGCTCCTCTTCCGTACAATAGCATTTATAGGCAAGATTTTTTTCTAAAAGCTCATTATAAAATTTGGTGTAGATTTCATTACGTTCTGATTGGCGGTATGGTCCATACTCGCCACCTACATCGACGCTTTCATCCCAGTCCATTCCAAGCCACTTTAAATATTTCAGCTGGCTTTCTTCTCCACCTGCGATATTACGCTTTTTGTCTGTATCTTCAATGCGGATAATGAATTTCCCGTTTTGGCTGCGTGCAAACAGGTAGTTGAATAGTGCGGTTCTGGCGTTTCCTATATGTAAGTGCCCTGTTGGACTTGGGGCATATCGTACACGAACTGTCATGTTTTGTTACCTCCATTTTCCGTCGGCTTTCGGGCCCGGACGGTTTTTAAAACTAAGCATTATTTTAACATAAAAGTGCTGAAGCCCGTAGCTATTTCTTTCTATGGCTTTGTTATAACCCCGCTGTTGATTTCCGCAAATGGCTTCGCTTTCCTAGGGGCTGACGTGAGCCTCCTTCGGCTTACGCCTGCGGGGTCTCCACCTAGCGCTATCTCCCTCAGGACAAGGGAGTCTTCGCCTTTTGCTCCAATCAACAGCTAGATATCACATCTTACTAAAACTATCTCTTTATCAAAAGGACAGCTGCTTGGGCGGCGATTCCTTCTTCTCTGCCGGTGAAGCCTAGTTTTTCGGTGGTGGTCGCTTTCACGTTGACCTGTTCCATGTCTGCTTCTAGTAATTCCGCAATTCGTTTGCGCATCGGTTCGATATGTGGGGCCATTTTTGGTTTTTGTGCAATGATGGTACAGTCCACATTTCCAAGTGTATAGCCTTTTTCTTTTACTATTGCCCATACCTGTTCCATTAAAACAGCGGAGTCTGCATTTTTGAATGCCGGGTCGGTGTCTGGGAAGTGTTTTCCGATATCCCCTTCTCCGATTGCGCCTAGGCATGCATCAGAGATTGTATGTAAAAGTACGTCGGCATCGGAGTGTCCAAGTAGCCCTTTTTCGTAAGGAATGGTGATGCCTCCGATTATTAGTGGTCTGCCTTCTGCAAACTGATGTACGTCAAAACCTTGTCCAATTCGAAACATAGTGCACCTCTCCATTTATATGTATTTAGTCTGATTAACTCCTGTAGATTTCCGTTCCAGGTGTTCGCTTTCCGAGGGGCGGTGCTTGAGCCTCCTCACTTCGTTGCGGGGTCTCAACCTACCGCTACCTCCCTCCGGAGTCTCACACCTTGCACTCCAATCTACAGGGGTTTACAGTTTGATATGATCTGTTACATTTTCAGAATATTATTTTTGTAGAAAAGCTTTTGCAAGGATTAGGTCTTCGGGTGTGGTGAGTTTGAAGTTTTCGTATTCGCCTTGTACTATGTGTACTGGCACATGGATACGTTCTACAAGGCTTGCTTCGTCGGTTCCTAGGTAGTTCTCTGTTTTTGCCTTATCATGCGCTTCTTTTAGGATTGGATAACGAAAAGCTTGTGGTGTTTGGATGGACCATAAGCTAGACCGCTCCACTGTTTGTTCCACCACTCCCGCCTTGCTGATACGTTTGATCGTATCTTTAACAGGAACCCCTACAATAGCTGCCCCTTCTTTGGACGCTTTTTCCACTAGATTATGAATGACTTCTTGAGAAATAAAAGGCCTTGCTCCATCATGAACAAGTACAATTTCTGCTGATTGAAGCGATGTAAGCCCATTATACACGCTATCCTGCCGCTCTTCTCCACCAATGACTATTTCTTTTATTTTTTGTACGGGATATTGGTGTAGAAGTTCTTTGAATATATCTTTTTCTTTTTCATTGATGACTAGTTTAATTTCACTGCACCAAGGATCCGCTTCAAAGACGGAGAGGGTATGTATGATGACAGGTTTCCCCTCAAGCTCGATGAACTGCTTGTTTTTTCCTGCCTTCATCCGCTTCCCCTGTCCTGCTGCTAGTACGATTACTTGATAGTTCATTATATACTCTCCCGTGAGTGTTGAATTTTAGCACAAAATAACTTATACCCTCTAAGCAAAGCTTAAGAGGGTAAAGGTTACTACTATTTACTTATAACGCTGCCCGTTCCAGTTGTTTGGGCTTGGCAAAGATCATTCGTCCAGCAGATGTCTGGAGGACGCTTGTGACTAGAACTTGGATGTGCTTGCCGATGTAATCACGGCCTTCTTCTACTACAATCATAGTTCCGTCATCAAGGTACGCAACACCTTGATTATGTTCTTTTCCGTCTTTAATGACTTGTACAGTCAGCTCTTCGCCAGGAAGCACGACAGGCTTTACCGCATTGGCAAGATCGTTTATATTCAGCACTTCCACACTTTGAAGCTCACATACTTTGTTTAAGTTAAAGTCATTGGTAACGACTACACCAGAGGTCAATTTTGCCAGCTTCACAAGCTTGGAATCCACTTCCTGGATATCTTCAAAATTGCCTTCATATATCTCTACTTTTATCGCTAATTCTTTTTGGATCCTGTTTAGTATATCTAACCCGCGTCGACCACGATTACGTTTTAATACATCTGAAGAATCGGCGATATGCTGAAGCTCTTCCAGAACAAATCGCGGAATGACGATTGTCCCTTCTAGAAAACCGGTTTGGCAAATATCCGCAACCCGCCCATCAATAATAACGCTCGTATCCAAGATTTTCAGCTTCTTTGACGATAAATCCAACTCGTCATCTTCTACTGATTTTTTCTTCCCGAATTTTGAGGAGATAGAAAATAAACTCACCAATTCATCTCGTTTTTTGAAACCTACTTGAAAACCAAGATATCCTAATAGAATGGTAATGAAAATAGGGAATATGGCGCTGACAAAAGGGATTCTCTCTAAAGGAATAACTGCCAGATAAGCGACAATAAGTCCAAAAATCAGTCCTAAACTACCAAATAACACATCGGTAACAGGCGCTTTCACTAAAGATTCTTCAATCCATTTAATGAATCCTACAACATAATCCACTAACCAAAAAGTAAGGATGAAAAATATAATTGCTCCTAGAATAGCAACAGTATAAGGCTTCGTAAGAAAAGGGATATCCCCTAGATCCAAGAGAGAAAACAGCTCGGGAATAAAAAAGATCCCCAATGTTCCGCCAAGAATTAAAAAGAATAGTTGAACCGTACGCCTTAACATTGCCTCACCTCCTTTTAATCATTATAAACAGTTTCCTTTAAATAAAACGTCGAAAAAACTTTTAATTTACTTTTGTAAGGATTTTGTCACATTCCTGATTTTACGGCTTACATTTGTCGGTCTATTTGTAGTTGATCTTGTATCCGTTTCAATCCCTCTTTGATTTTCCGGGCTCGTACTTCACCAATCCCATCTACATCATCTAGTTCCTCCACTGTCGCATTCAGAATCTGCTTTAAGTTCCAGAACCTACAGACAAGGTTTTCGATGACAAGTGGTGGAAGTCTTGGAATCTTATGCAATACTCTATATCCTCTTGGCAGGACAATTTCGTCAGGATTCATAAACCCTGAATACCCAAGCATCTTTAAGATAACAGCATCGTCTAATAGGTCGGTATTTGCCAACTCCTGCAAACGCCTTAAAATCATGAATGCATCCATCTCTTTATCCACGCAATAATCTTTGATGAGGAGAATAGCTTCTTCTTCAATATGGGCAAGAAGTTCCGTCATTTGCAGTCGGATTAGCCTGCCTTCCGTTCCAAGCTCATTGATATAGCTTAGTATTTCGTTTTTAATGCGTAGTACCATTTCTATACGATGTATCACCTGTAAAAGTTCCGATAATGATACTTGTTCTTCAAATTCTAAAGCACCAAGATTGGTAATCCCTTGATCTAGCACGGTTTTATATTTTTCCAGAGTTTGAATTGCTTGGTTCGCCTTTGTAAAAATAACCCCGATATCCCGCAGTGCATAACGGAAGTCGCCTTTATACAAGGTAATGACATTACGGCGCTGGGAGATGGCGACAACAAGACAGCCAGTCTGCTTAGCCACACGTTCTGCCGTCCGATGCCTCATTCCTGTTTCCGTAGAAATAATGGTGGAATTAGGTGTTAGTTGCGCGTTGGCATAGAGTATTTTCGTTCCTTTTTCATTCAAGATGATGGCACCATCCATTTTGGCCAATTCATATACGTAAGCCGGGCTGAATGGACAATTGATCGAAAAGCCTCCGTCTACCATATCTTTCACTTTATCATTAAAACCCACGACCACAAGTCCGCCGGTTTGAGAACGAAGAATATTGTTAATCCCTTCCCGAATAGGTGTTCCGGGTGCGATAAACTGTAAGGTATCTGCCATTATTTTTTCTTTCTGCCGTTGTTCTTCCATCTCTATCCCCCTAGAGTATATTGAAGAGCCTGTTCGATGGTGTTGACACCAATCACATTAACCTCTTTCGGAATGGTCCATCCTCCCAGGTTTTTCGCCGGTATGATGACTCGTTTGAACCCAAGCTTTGCCGCTTCTTGGACACGTTGTTCAATCCGGGACACCCGTCTGATTTCGCCTGTCAGTCCCACTTCTCCAATCACCACATCTGTTGGTTCAGACGTTTGGTTACGGAAGCTAGAGGCAATGCTGACTGCTACAGCAAGGTCAATGGCCGGCTCATCGAGTTTTACCCCTCCTGCCACTTTCAAATAGGCATCTTGGTTTTGCAGCAACAGCCCAACTCTTTTTTCAAGTACCGCCATAATGAGCGATACCCTGTTGTGATCGATTCCTGTAGCCATTCTTCTTGGATTTCCGTACCCTGTTGGAGAAATCAATGCCTGGATTTCCACTAATACGGGTCTTGTACCTTCCATGGATGCTACAACGGTGGAACCTGCAGCTCCTTTTGATCGTTCTTCTAAAAAGATTTCGGACGGGTTCTTCACTTCCGTCAAACCTTCTTCTTTCATTTCAAAAATCCCAATCTCATTTGTTGAACCGAATCTATTTTTAACCGAACGTAAAATACGATACGTATGGTGTCTTTCTCCTTCAAAATATAACACCGTATCCACCATATGTTCTAAAAGACGGGGTCCTGCAATAGAGCCTTCTTTGGTGACATGACCTACGATGAAGACAGCAATATTCTTTGTCTTAGCGATACGCATCAACTCAGCCGTACATTCTCTGACCTGTGACACACTCCCAGGAGCGGAGGTAACAGCAGGATGGTAAACGGTTTGGATGGAATCGACAACAAGCAAGGTCGGTTGTACATCGTCCACCGCTTTTGCAACGAGTTCAAAGTCCGTTTCTGACAAAACAAACAACTCTTCTGCCTGTACACCTAAACGATCTGCCCGCAATTTTGTTTGCTGAACAGATTCTTCTCCAGATATGTATAGGACACGATGTTTTTTTAATGCCAGTTGACTGCACACCTGCAGCAATAATGTAGACTTTCCAATGCCGGGATCTCCCCCGATCAGTACAAGTGATCCTTGAACCAACCCGCCTCCAAGCACTCTATTACACTCTTCCATATCTGTATAAATCCTTGACTGCTTAATATTCTCTACTTTTGTGATGGATTCTGCTTTTCTTGCCAATGTTGAGGAAGATGTCGTAAAACCTCCGCGCCTTGGCGTCCTGGACTCTTCTAATTCCTCCACCATCGTATTCCACGCGTTGCACCCAGGACACTTCCCCATCCACTTAGGTGACTCATACCCGCATTCCTTACACATAAACTTTGTCTTACGCTTTGCCATCCAAAAACCCTCTCTATATGAACAATAATCTTTATGAAAAGAGTGTTATAAAAATACCATTGTTTTCCTTCTTTTATGATACCTTATTTCACATAAATTACGCTAATCTAAACCATTGGAAAATACAAGAAAGGAGGAAAGCCCTTATATCAAGAGCTTACCTCCACTTCTATACAGCCATGCAAACGACCAGCAACCTTATTTTACTATTTCCACATCACGAACAACAAATTCCCCGTCTACAACATCCAAGGAGATTTTCTTGCCTTTCTCAATGTTTCCTCTTAACAGCTCTTCCGAAAGCTTATCCTCCACATGCTTTTGAATGGCACGGCGTAACGGTCTTGCACCGTACTCCGGATCGTAGCCTTCTTCTGATATCTTCTCTTTTGCAGCTTCTGTCAGCTCCAGATCGATATCTTGTTCTTTCAGACGTTTCGTTAACTGCTCGGAAAGCAAGGTAACGATTTCTTTTAAGTGTGTTTTCTCTAAAGAGTGGAACACAATCATTTCATCGACACGGTTCAGGAACTCCGGACGGAACGCCTTTTTCAGCTCTTCCATCACTTTCCCTTTCATGTCTTTATAGTTCTGGTTCTCATCCTGTACATTAAAGCCGACGTATTTGTTGCGCTTCAATGCATCTGCCCCAACGTTTGATGTCATAATGACAAGCGTGTTGCGGAAGTCCACTGTACGACCTTTCGAATCTGTCAGACGGCCATCCTCTAACACTTGTAATAAAATATTGAACACATCAGGATGTGCCTTTTCAATTTCGTCTAAAAGAATAACAGAATACGGTTTGCGGCGAACCTTCTCCGTCAACTGGCCGCCTTCATCATACCCGACATATCCTGGAGGGGAACCTACAAGACGGGAAGTCGAATGCTTCTCCATATACTCAGACATATCAATACGGATCATAGCATCCTCATCACCGAAAATAGATTCCGCCAGTGCTCTTGCAAGCTCCGTTTTACCTACCCCAGTCGGCCCAAGGAATATGAAGGAACCAATTGGACGCTTCGGATCTTTCAAGCCGGCACGTGCACGACGAACGGCTTTTGATACTGCTTTTACCGCTTCATCCTGTCCGATAACACGGGAGTGCAATAAAGATTCCATGTTTAACAGTTTATCTGTTTCTGTTTGTGCAAGTTTTGAAACCGGAATTCCCGTCCAGCTCGATACAACCATCGCAATATCTTCCACTGTCACTTCAGAATTCTCTTGGCCCTGCTTTTCTTTCCACGTTTTCTTCGTTTCTTCTAATTGTTCACGAAGACGCTGTTCTGTATCTCTTAAAGAGGCAGCCTTTTCAAACTCTTGGCTCTGCACCGCAGCATCCTTCTCGTTTCGAACAGACTCCAGCTTCACTTCCAACTCTTTCAAGTTAGGAGGAGTGGTGAAAGAACGAAGGCGTACTTTTGATCCTGCCTCATCAATTAAGTCGATCGCTTTATCCGGCAGGAAGCGGTCAGAAATGTAACGGTCGGAAAGCTTAACCGCCTGCTCAATCGCTTCATCTGTGATGGATACACGATGGTGCGCTTCATAACGGTCGCGCAGTCCTCTCAGAATCTGAATGGACTCCGCTGTTGTCGGCTCATCCACTGTAATCGGCTGGAAACGGCGCTCAAGTGCTGCATCTTTTTCGATATATTTACGGTACTCATCGAGCGTTGTAGCACCGATACATTGCAACTCTCCACGAGCTAAGGATGGTTTTAAGATATTGGATGCGTCTATGGCACCCTCAGCTCCACCGGCACCAATTAATGTATGAAGTTCGTCAATGAAAAGAATGATGTTACCGGCTTGACGGATCTCATCCATCACCTTCTTCAAGCGGTCCTCAAACTCCCCACGATATTTCGTACCAGCTACAACCGTACCCATGTCAAGTGTCATTACACGCTTATCTCGAAGGATTTCCGGCACTTCATTGCTCACGATTTGCTGTGCAAGTCCTTCTGCAATGGCCGTTTTACCCACACCCGGCTCCCCGATCAATACCGGGTTATTTTTCGTTCTGCGGCTAAGCACTTCAATTACACGCTGAATTTCTTTGCTTCGTCCGATAACAGGATCCAAGCTGCCTTCACGTGCGACCGCTGTCAGGTCCCTTGCCAGGCTATCAAGCGTAGGGGTATTTACATTGGCAGAAGCTCCACCTGAATGTCCTCCGGAAGACTCATTGCTTCCAAGCAACTGCAACACTTGCTGGCGAGCCTTGTTCAAGCTCACTCCCAAGTTGTTCAATACTCGTGCCGCAACCCCTTCTCCCTCACGGATCAAACCAAGCAGCACGTGCTCTGTTCCTACGTAGGAATGACCAAGTTTACGGGCTTCATCCATGGAAAGCTCAATGACCTTCTTCGCTCTTGGTGTATAGTGAGGAATCGATTGGCCACTGTCCTGCCCTCTTCCAATCAGGTTTTCTACTTCTTTTTGAATTTTTTCCGGTCCCAAGCCAAGGGCAATCAATGCTTTTGCAGCAATTCCTTCCCCTTCTCTTACCAGTCCAAGTAAGATATGCTCTGTTCCAATATTATTATGGCCTAGGCGCAATGCCTCTTCCTGTGCCAATGCCAATACTTTTTGCGCTCTTTCTGTAAATCGACCAAACATCATATCCATTCGCCTCCCGAATATTTTATCTATTTAATCGCATTCTTTCCCGAATCAAGCTGGCCCTGCGAACATCTCTTTCATTAGGCTTTAATGGCCCTCCTGCATATTGCTGCAAGAAGCCCGGTTGAGTTAATATCATTAATTCATTTAAAATGGATCTAGATATGTCGGTGATATAGCCTAAATCTATACCAAGCCGCACATTCGACAAACATTTTGCCGCCTCTTTCGTTTCCATTATACGACTGTGTGCCAACAATCCGTATGAGCGAAATACCCTATCTTCTAATTGTATGTTTGAAGTTTTGACTAATGCTTCTCTGGCAGAGCGCTCTTGTGAAATAAGTTGTTGTACCACACCCATAAGGTCCTGAACAATATCTTCTTCTGACTTGCCGAGTGTCATTTGGTTGGAAATTTGAAAGATGTTCCCTAAAGCTTCGCTGCCTTCCCCATAAATTCCTCTAACAACTAATCCCAATTGGTTAATTGCCGGAACAATTCTGTTCATCTGCTGCGTCAGCACCAGTGCGGGCAAGTGCATCATGACAGAAGCTCTGAGCCCCGTCCCCACATTTGTCGGGCAACTCGTTAAGTATCCTCGTTTTTCATCAAACGCATAATCAATCTTTTCTTCTATCCAATCATCCAATGAATTGGCTACCTGCAACGCTTCATTTAACTGCAGGCCGGGAAACAAGCATTGAATCCTGATATGATCCTCCTCATTTATCATAATGCTCACTTCTTCATTCGGTGATAACAAACATGCTCCAAATGCCGAATCCTCCGCCAGTTGTGGACTGATTAAGTGCTTTTCTACTAACACCCGCTTCTCTAGGGCATTCAATTCCTCCATAAGAAGAAACTCCAGCTCCCCGAGATCCTGAAACTTCTTTTCCCCAAAATGCTGTTTCATAATAGCAACAATCTGCTGCGCTTCCTCGTTGCTCGACACTGTCGGAAACTGCACCTTTTCAAGGTTCCTGGCAAGCCTTACTCTGCTACTAAGGACGATATCTGAATCAGGTCCCTCCTGTTTCATCCAGGAACTGACCGCATTATTCAAAAAGTGTTCAAGAGACATTTACTGCTCCCCCTCTCTTTTTTCACTCAGTTGCCTTTCCAATTCTCTGATTCTATCTCTAGTATTCGCCGCACTCTCGAATTCTTCCTGTAAAATAAGTTCTTGCAATTCTTCTCTAAGCGCATCAATTTCTTTCCTCACATGCATGCTCCCGCCGATTCGTTTCGGAATCTTCCCGGCATGCACCGTGTTTCCACTATGCAATCTTTTTAAAATGGGCTGCATTTTGTCGGAAAAAGTATGATAACACTCCGAACAACCAAACCGGCCAATTTTCGTAAACTGCTGAAACGTCATCTTACAACGCTCGCACTGCAAAATTTTTGGCGGATTAAGTTCTTCCTGTTGTGGATTAGGAATTGTCTGTTCCGTATTCAACAACCCGGCAATCAGGTTATTGATGGAAAAACCGGATCCACCAGTAAACATCGACATACTGCCTTTTTCTTGAGCACATTGCTCACATATATGAATCTCGGATTTTTCACCATTAATAATCTTTGTAAAATGCAAAGCAGCTGGGCGCTCATTACATTCTTGACATACCATTTTCATCCCCCCTACCGATACTTCAGTGTAGTCAGCATGGCCGTTAACATCCTTGCCCGCAGTTCATCTCTTTCAGGCAAGCCCAAATATAAGACAGAGCGGTCCATGACACTAACCATTATCTTCGCTTCCCTAGCGGAAATCACCTTCTCTTCCACCAACCGAAAGATAACATCCTCCGCACTAGCCTGGGAAACTCTCACATCTATTAGTTCTATAAGCTGGTCGATCAAATGCAAATGGTCATGCGGCTTAATCTTAATAATCCTAATATAGCCGCCGCCCCCACGCTTGCTCTCCACCAAATATCCTCGTTCAATCGTAAATCTAGTATTTATCACATAATTAATTTGAGAGGGCACACATTCAAACTTATCTGCAATCTCACTACGTTTGATCTCAGCAGAATTCTCCCTGCTCCCCTCCAACACCTGTTTCAAATATTGCTCAATGACATCAGATATGTTTCTCATGCTATCCTCCTATCTGACCTTGACTATCTTTGACTATATGTAAAATATATAAGACCTTCCGAAAAAATTCAATAGATAACCTTTCGCTAAAAACTGTCATTCTGTGTGGTTTGGTTTTAGTGCGTCCTTTATGTAGGGTGAAAGTTGAGGGCAGAGTTTCTTGCAGAGAAGCCTCTCTCAAACAGAATTCCACTTTTGGGAGGTGTTTAAACGTCAATTGGTCAAAATTGTTCAAAAGAAGTTTTAGAGGGGGGACGGGTGGTTGAAGGGGGGCGTTTCAAAATTATAGTTCAAGTTTTGGTTTATCCGCGAACTTTTTGTTTTATCCGCTATCTTTTTGGTTTATCCACGAACTTTTCGATTTATCCGCTATCTTTTTGGTTTATCCACGAACTTTTCGATTTATCCGCTAAGTTAGACGATTTAACCGTTATTCGACACAAATATACAAAAACGGCACCTCACCTCCAACAAAGAAAGCACAAAAAAACCAGCGCAATAAGCACTGGTCTTCCATAAATTTGCCTGGCAACGTCCTACTCTCACAGGGGGAGATCCCCCAACTACCATCGGCGCTGAAGAGCTTAACTTCCGTGTTCGGTATGGGAACGGGTGTGACCTCTTCGCCATCATTACCAGACATATTCAGTTGAAGGTTGATCCTTCAAAACTAGATAATGTGTTCATAT
>NZ_ACPC01000005.1:0-79773 GCF_000175075.1 Bacillus sp. m3-13 | reverse complement strand
CCCCTCAAGGATTTTTTTAAATATATATAAATTAATTTCAAAATCAACCTTCAAAACAATTAATGCACATTTGTTAAAAACGTCAGGAAGAAGAGTGCCGCGATCACGTAGAGTGGGGCGGAGACTTCTTTTGCTTTGCCTAGTAAGAGCTTCATGAGCGGGTAGGCGATAAATCCGAATGCAATACCGTCTGCGATCGAGTAAGAGAATGGAATCATTACAATTACTAGAAACGCAGGGAACCCTTCTGATAAGTCTTGGAAGTCGATTTGTTTCACAGATTGAAGCATCAGTACACCAATGATAATCAAGATTGGCGCAATCGCACTGCCAGGAATTATTTTAATGAAGGGAATCGCGAACATGGAAAGCAAAAATAGGCTTCCTGTCGTTATTGCTGTTACCCCGGTTCTTCCGCCAGCGGCAATACCTGCTGCCGTTTCCACTGTTGAAACGGTAGGGCTGGTACCGAAAAATCCACTTGTTAATATGGAGATTCCGTTTGCCTGGAAGGAACGTTTGAACTTTTCAGGGCGGTTAATCATTCCCAGGTGTCCGTTGATAAGCCCGATGTTCTCAAACAGGAGAACCATCGTTAAAGAGAAGACAGCCACTAAAAACGTGAACTCTCCAATCTTTTCAAATGAAACGGCACCAAATAAGGAAAGATAGCTATCCAACGGTAAAGCACTTCCTCCAACATCAGAGAAGTTTACCACTCCCAAAGCAGCTGCGATAACTGTACCAGCAACAATACTAATTAAAAAGTTGGCTGGGACATTTCGCATAAACAACGTTACGGCTATAATCACAGTCAGAATCGTGGCAATCACAAAAGGGCTAGAAACATCTCCAAGTGATAACAGAGAGTTTTCACCTTTTACGATAAGTCCGCCTTTTTCCAACCCGATGAGGGTCAAAAATAACCCTAATCCAACCGTAATCGCATGCTTTAAAGAGCTAGGAATCGCCTCGAGCAGTACTTGTGCAAGCTTTGTAAACGAAATAATCGTCACAATTACACCAGAAACCACTACGACGCCCAATGCTTCTTGCCAGGTTAATCCCATAGAATGAACCAACGTATAGGTGAACATCGCGTTGATCCCCATACCAGGAACAAGGATGATCGGCGCATTCGCCCAAAATCCCATCAGCCAACAACCTACAACACATGTAAGGATGGTAGCGATAATTCCGGCTTCAATCGGAATACCTGCTTCTGCAAGAATCGTTGCATTAACAGCAATAATGTACACAATGGTAAAGAAAGAGATCATTCCAGCCATCATTTCACGCTTTAAAGTCGTCTCATGACCAGCCAGATCAAATGAATTCTTCATCCATTGAAGCATAAAAAAACACCTTATTCAGTTTCCCTCTCCCACCCGGCCGCACAGGACCCACAAACAAGTATTATATCTCGCAATCATTGATTCGACAATAGAAAATTAAAAAGTATATTTGTAAGAATGTTCAGAAAAAGTACACACTCTTTCTTGGTAAAATGGTGTAAACTGGTAGTAACGAATGAGAAAAGGGTGAGTGCGATGGACTTTTTTCGACTAACAGATGAAAAAATCAAAAAAGCTTATGAAGATGGTGAGTTCGAAAACCTGCCGGGATACGGAAAACGTTTGGAACTTGAGGACTTATCCAATGTACCTCCAGAGATGCGAATGGCATATAAAATGATGAAAAACGCGGGGATGATGGAAGAACAACAGGTCAGAACAGAGATTGAGTACTTAGAGGACCTTATTGAAGGGGCGCACAGTGATGTGGAAGAAGCAAGATTGAATCAAAGGTTGACCGAAAAACAGCTTCGGCTGCAGCAACTCATCCAAAAGAAGAAAAAAGATGCCAATTCAGCAGTTTTCAAAGACTATCAGAATCAGATTATGAAAAGGTTCGATTAAACTTATACCAGAACCGAGTCACCTCTAAAATTAGGTGTACTCGGTTTTATTTTACATAGAAGTTACACGAACATTACACTTTCAATTCTCATCAAATTCTCATCCCGCAAGCACCAATATTTAGGTAGTATAAAAGAGAGATTTAAAATCAAGCAATTCGTCTAAAATAAATCTAGAACCCACACGCAAGGTGGAGGTGCAACCATGTGCAGAGTATTAATAATAGAAGACGAAAAGAATCTTGCTCGCTTTATTGAGCTAGAGTTACAATATGAAGGTTTTAACGTTGCCACATCCTATGATGGGCGAGAGGGGCTTGATCTTGCCTTAAAAGAAGATTGGGATATTATTTTGCTAGATCTGATGCTCCCTGGACTTAGCGGGATGGAGGTTTGCCGAAGAATACGTGCGGCCAAAGAAACTCCTATCATTATGTTGACTGCAAGGGACAGTGTAATGGATAAGGTATCAGGACTTGATAGCGGCGCAGATGATTATATGTCCAAACCCTTTGCCATTGAGGAATTATTGGCAAGGATTCGTGCACTTTTTCGCCGCATGGAAGGGAAGAAGGAAGAGGCACACAATATCTTGTCTTTTAGGGAACTGAAAGTAGACTTAGATGCAAGAACTGTCACGAGGATGGAAGAACAGATTGAACTGACAAAGAGAGAATTTGACCTTCTTGTCGTGTTTATGACCAATATTAACAGAGTACTGACAAGAGAGCTTTTACTAGATAAAGTATGGGAGCTTGGGTCCTATGCCGAAACCAATGTTGTGGATGTTTATGTCCGTTATTTGCGCAATAAGATTGATAAACCAAGTGAAGAAAGTTACATCCAAACAGTGCGAGGGACAGGTTACGTGATGAGAAAATGAATCAACTCCAAAGGTATTTAAAACAACTGCCGATCAGGTGGAAAATAACCATATGGTCTTCCTTGGTGTTATTCGTTCTTTTCGTAGCATATAACTCTGTTCAATATTATGTGATGAGGACATGGATGATTGAACAAGAAGAACGCAATATACAGGAAAAAATGAATGAAATTCAAGCATATTTCTCGGAGCAACCTTTCTTTGTAGGTAGGACGGAAATAGTAAACAGCAGCGGTTTTATTGAGAAAGTAAATGAAACCAATGAACTTATCCGTGTCATCGATAAAGATGGAGCTCTGCTGGTTGCAGTCGCAACCAACCTCCCTCGAGAATTACTTATCACTCCAGTAGAAAGCAAAAACCTGGAGCATGTGAAGGTGAATGGAAAACATTATCTCATTCATCGAAAACCTGTGATTACCAATGGGTTTATTGGGTACATAGAAATTATTAGAGACTTAAAGAATTATGAACGACTTCGAGGGTTGATTTTCCTTGTTACCTGGTCTGCCGGTGCCGGAGCGATTCTTTTGAGTGGAGTCGGTGGTATGCTTATTGCCAAACAGCTCCTTGCTCCGATTCAAGCGCTCACAGATACGATGAAGCGGATTAAGATGCGCGGCTTTAAAGAACGGGTGCCGCAAGATAAAAATCAAAAGGATGAAATAGCAGATCTGTCGAATGTTTTTAATGAAATGATGGATGATGTGGAGATCTCTTTCCAAAAACAAAAACAATTTGTGGAGGATGCCTCGCATGAACTGAGAACCCCAATCTCCATTTTAGAGGGACATCTTAAACTGCTCAACCGATGGGGGAAAAATGACCCTGAGGTGCTGGAAGAATCATTGAAAGCATCGCAACAGGAAGTAGAAAGACTCAAAATGCTCGTTTATGAACTGTTGGAACTTACCCGTCTGGAATCCGACCGATTGGAATTAGCTGAGGACTTCATTGAGCCGGTCCATGTTGTGGAAGAGGTTGTGAAGAAATTCACTTTGCTCTATCCATCTCTGACATTCAAATATGAAAACAGCTTAAAAAGTGAAATGAAAGTAGCGATTGCAGAAAGGCACTTGGAACAGGTGCTTATCATCTTACTTGATAATGCGGTGAAATATTCGAACGGATCTACTACAGTTGAGCTTGTTACAGAGCAAATCCAAGATCACTTTGCTTTATCTATTAAAGATTACGGCATTGGTATCCCAAAAGATGATCTAGAAAAAGTCTTTGATCGTTTTTATAGAGTGGATAAAGCACGGAGCAGAGAAAAAGGGGGGCAAGGTCTCGGTCTGTCTATCGCCAAGAGAATGGTGACTAATTATAAAGGCACCATTTCAGCGAACAGTGAGGAAGGCGAATGGACGATTATTACGGTTAAATTAAATGGTGTATTAGAAAAAGAAACGCCACAAGAGTAACACAACAAAAATTTCTCATCATATTCTCATTTTTCTTTAAGATTACTTTCATTCTTATAGGGTTTAATAGAAGTAGATAAAAAATAATGAGGTGAACCAAGTATGGGTTATTATGACGATCATGTAACTCAAAAGAGAACAAGAAAAGAAAAGAGCTTCGGAAAAGTAGTGTTTGCAGCTGTGACTGGAGGAGTTGTAGGAGCGCTTGGAATAGTGGCTATGTTACCTGTTCTTTTAGATTGGGGATTTTACATGGATAACAATGAACCCGGTGCTTCGGAAACAGCTCCAATGAGTGTAGAAACCAACTCGGTTGTTCAAACAGACCAGGTGGAATATGAAAAAATACAAACAAATATAACAAATGCGGTAGAAAACGTTTCTGAAGCTGTAGTTGGGGTAGTTAATATACAAAGAGGCGGAAATTCCCTATTCGACCCACGTGGAGCACAAGGAGATCAGGAGGCAGGAACCGGCTCAGGTGTTGTTTACAAGAAGGAGAACGGTAAAGCCTATATTGTAACTAACGCACATGTTATTGACGGGGCTTCAAAAGTGGAAGTAAGCCTTGTTGATGGAACAAGGGTAGAAGCTGAAGTTGTAGGCAGTGATGCTCTAACAGATCTAGCCGTATTAACGGTGGACGATGCAAACATCAAGCAAGTTGCAAAGTTCGGTGACTCTGATGCAATTACGCTTGGTGAACCGGTCATTGCTATTGGAAATCCATTAGGACTTGAATTTTTTGGATCAGTTACGCAAGGAATCATAAGTGGAAAAGAGCGGATTATTCCCGTTGATATAGATCAAAATGGCCAACCTGACTGGGAAGCAGATGTTATTCAAACGGATGCAGCCATTAACCCAGGTAACAGTGGTGGAGCACTTGTAAATCTTCGTGGTGAAGTTATAGGCATCAACTCCATGAAAATAGCTCAATCAAGAGTGGAAGGTATAGGATTTGCTATACCAATCCGTGCTGTTCAACCAATCATTGAGGACCTTGAAAAACATAAAGAAGTACAAAGACCGTTTATGGGAGTAGGCTTGGCTTCACTTTCAGATGTCCCTCTTGAAGCACAAAGGTCTACTTTAAATCTTCCTGAAGAAGTGAAAAGTGGAATTGTCGTGACAGGAGTAGAACCAACTTCCCCTGCGGATAAGGCTGGTCTTAAACAATACGATGTTATCGTAAAACTAGATGACCAAGAAATAAAAGACGCACTTGGTTTAAGAAAATTCCTTTATAGCCAAAAGAATATCGGCGATACAATGAAAGTTACCTATTATCGTGATGGTAAATTGGAAGAAACAGAAATGAAACTAGTGAAGCAAATGTTCTAGAAGGATATAAAAATATGCTTGTGTGAAAGTCCAATAATCTAATGAATAGAGGGATGAAAACATGCAAAAGACTGTTGAAAAAGCGAAAAAAGGAATCGACGTCAGGAAAATTGTTGATAAGTATAAAGCTAAAGGAATTAAGGTAGAAGTTGTAAAGCCAAGGTTAGATCTAATTAAAGGCTTAAGCCCACAATAACTATATATACTCCCCCCTTAAATATATATAGGCGACCTGTTATCAAGTTTGGTAACTGGTCGCCTTTTGTGTTTATTGCCATATATTTTAGACAAACTAAAAAACCGGACATAAGTCACGGTTTTCAAAGGGGAAGTTCTATTTATTTCGTAATTAATTCTTGAACCATGTATTTTTGATAGATATGAATGATTTCTTCGTCATCCATTCCTAGAACATCTTCACGCAGGTGGCCTTTGTTAGTCAATGTTTGTTCTACACTTTCACGTTCCATGTCCGTTAAAAAGTATCTCTTTGAAACTATCATCTTCAAGCACCTCGTTTGTTTTTTAGTATTTAATGATAGTATTCCCAGTTTAGTAGAATAATATACATTAAATCTAAAAAAAACGAAAAAAATTCTGATATTACTCAAACTCCGCTGTTGATTTCCGCAAATGGCTTCGCTTTCCTAGGGGCGCTGCTGGAGCCTCCTCGGCAAGCTTGCGGGGTCTCCACCTAGCGCTATCTCCCTCAGGAGTCTTCGCCTTTTGCTCCAATCAACAGCTACAAATCATTATAAACCGCAGGAGTCTCGCGTCTTTCACTTCAACAAACAAGGGGAAATTGTTAATACATTGCATTTACTGATTTTCCAATAAGTCCAGCACTATTGCTTTTCTATATATTCGAATAGGAAGGATTGTCCGTTTCGGTAGAATCTTGGATCGTAGATGCCGAGTCTTTCTTGGTCATCGACAATGACGACGAAGGGAGACCATTCGTATAAGGTTTTTGCTTCTGGCACTTCAGTAAATAGAGTGGCTAAATTGGCTTCTTCTGCTGATTTTAAGGTGTATTGCAATTTAGGGCTAGTGAATAGTGCGTCGTCAAAGATTTCCACTGTATGTTCATTCTTACCTATCACAGAAAAATGCCAGGGGAGGAAACTTGCAGACAGTGCGACTTGCTCGTATTTATCTTCATATTGCTTGTATAACAAATATCCCTGGCTCGTTTGTATGGCAACATGGGCAATAATCAATATCCATACCAATCGATAAAGTTGATGTCTTTCTTTATTCCATAGTTTTCTCGCGAAAAAAGCAATGGCAATAATTGTCCAGATCACAAAATCCACGATTGGGATTGTCCCAAAGGTTACTCTTATGGAAGAGAAGGGTTCTAGATAGCCAGTTCCCCATGCATTGAATAAGTCTGCTGTGTTATGTATGAATACAGCAATTAGCGGCACCCAGAGAAAGCGCCAATCTTTTCTTTTTAAAAACCAGATACTGAGTAAAAAGAAAAGTAATGCCCAAATTGGAACCATAAACAGTGAGTGAGTAATACCTCTGTGCCACATTTGATACATGCCTTCTGTGTCCCAAAGACTTGAAATGACATCACTGTCAGGAATTTGGCTTGCGCCGACAGCTGTGACAAACATTGCTATTTTAGTCTTTTTGTCATCTTGGCGCTTATCCACTGCGCCGTATATGGTCATGCCAAAAAGTGTGTGGGTAATGGTATCCACGGTAAGCCACCTCATTGTATGTCTATTTCTTTTTTCATTTTACCTTATAAAGTGCAAATAAAAAAAGAAACAACCTTCTTGAGGCTGCTTCATTTTGCGTTTATGGATTCATTTTCTTCTGTCGGTTCTGGAGGCAGAGGATCGATTTCTATGGCGTCTTTTTTGTTAAGTCCTTGTGAGACATTGTAGAGAAAGATGCCCATTAATAAAAATAATAATAAGACAAATCCTATGGTTGCTGCGTAAAGAAAAAACATGCTTATCCCCCCTCTGTACACTTATATGCACAGGGAGGTGGGGCTAGTACTAAGTTTCATTATAGGTTGAATGTTGAAATTGTGAGATTTTTTTAGCTGTTGATTGGAGCAAAAGGCGTAGACTCCTGCGGGGAAGTAGCGGCAATGTTGAGACCCCGCAACGAAGTGAGGAGGCTCAAGGTCGCCCCGCGGAAAGCGAAGCCATTTGCGGAAATCAACAGCGGTGTTTAACATAGTATTAAACATAAAAAACACCTACCGAAGTAAGTGCTTTGTAAATCCTATTATTGTTTACGCAGGTTGCCGAGTTCTTCTGCGATTGCTTGCATTTCGTTGGGGCTGAATGATGGTTTTCTCATGACAAGTTCATAAATATCTTTTAATTCTTCATACATTTCTTCATCAAAGTGTGAAGGCTTGATGGCACCAAGATTTAAAACTTTTAATTTCCCTTTAATGGCTTCGATCATATATTCTACATTTTCAGTTGATTTTTCTGTTAAGTTCATCGGAACCGTCCTTTCGTACAGAAGCTTTTCTTTATTTTATCATGAATGGAGAAAAAACAGTATCTTCTTCTGGAAACTGGGGTATTAAACCATTACAAGATTCGTGAAAGTTTCGAAATATGTTTATAATAAGGGTAAGTATGACGGAAGATGTAATAAAGACAAATTAAATGGACAGGAGAGAGGTTACTATGGGGAACAGAAATAAATTAGTGGATGGTGTGCTTATTGGGGCGCTTATTGGAGGGGCCATATCTTTATTAGATAAAAATACAAGAACCACGGTTATACATAATGGCAGGTGTGTTGGTGGAAAATTAAAGTATGCGATACAGCATCCACAGGAAATTGCTGATTCAGTACGGCTTCAAATTGAATCTGTAAGAACAACTGTGGAAGATGTATCTAAGGATATTGATTACCTTCGTTCTAAAGTGAATGAGTTAAAAGAAACGACGCCGCAGATGCTTGAGATTGTATCAGAAACAAAAGAAGTGATTGCCAAGCATTTGGATTCTTCAGAGCGCAAGAATAAATACTTGTCGTAAGGTGGACTTGCTCACAATAGAATAGAGTAAATGAGTCGTGCTGGAGGAGAGTGAATGGGAATTTTACGTTTTGGAAAACAGCTGTTTCATCGCCTGGATCGGAATGAAGCATTGGGAATGTCAGCAGAGTTAGCGTACTTTTTCTTATTATCTCTTTTTCCGTTTTTGATTTTTTTGCTTACGTTGATCGCCTATGTTCCGATTACACAGGAAGATGTGTTAGGAGTAATCCACCAATATGCTCCAGGAGATACAATGCTTCTTATTGAATCAAATGTATCGCGGATACTGAATGAACAACGTGGGGATCTATTGTCATTTGGTATCATTGCGACCATTTGGTTTGCTTCCAATGGAATCAATGCGATTGTTCGGGCATTTAATCGAGCTTTTGATGTAAATGAGAACAGACATTTTTTTATTGTAAGGGGCACGGCAATCTTGTTGACCCTTGCGATGGTTTTTGTCATTATTGTGGCGCTATTATTACCTGTTTTTGGTAGGGAGATCGGGTTGTTCATTTTTTCTTCCTACGGTCTTTCTGAAGAATTCCTCACCATTTGGAATACCATCAGGTGGGGAGTGAGCTTTGTCATTTTGTTTTTTGTTTTTACCTGTTTGTATTTGGCTGCACCAAATATCAGGTTGCATTTAAAAGATGTACTTGCAGGTTCTTTTTTTGCAACGGTTGGCTGGATGACCGTGTCGGTGTTGTTTTCCTATTATGTGAGCAACTTTGGGAACTATACAGCAATGTATGGGAGTCTTGGAGGGATCATTGTTTTGTTGGTGTGGTTTTACCTCTCCGGCCTAATGATAATTATTGGTGGAGAAATCAATGCAATCTTGTTGCAATGGAAGAAAAGCTTTGTTCGATAAAAATTTCCAGAAAACTTTTTTAGGCAAAAGGGAAATCTATTGTTGAAAGACACTCTAACTAAATCGGAGGGAACTTTCATGACAAAGCATACGAAAAAAGACGGCGGTACAAAACAAAACTCCAAGCATAAACCGAAGAACAAAACTTCAGGTAGTGCAAACGGGCAAAATGGCTACCACTAGATAGCAAAAAGCAGCGAGGTTATGTGCCCGCTGCTTTTTACATTGTAGTATCTATCGCAATAGTCTTAACCCATTTAATATAACAAGTATGGTGCTTCCTTCATGGCCGATGACTCCGAATGGGAGATCAATGAACTGAAGGAAATTGAAGCTGATCAGAAGCATGATAACGGTAATGGAAAAAATGACATTTTGTTTGATGATTTTGTTCATCCGTTTTGAAAGTTTAATGGCCTCGGCAATTTTAACTAGGTCATTTTTCATCAGAACCACATCAGCGGTTTCTAATGCTACATCTGTTCCTTCTCCCATGGCAATGCCCACGTTTGCTGTTGCGAGTGCGGGAGCATCGTTGATCCCATCACCAACCATACCGACAATGTTATATTCCTCTTTTAAATTTTTCACCGTTTCTACTTTTGTCTCCGGCAAGCATTCTGCGACATACTTTCCAATAGCGGCCTGTTTTGCAATGGCCGCAGCAGTGCGCTCGCTATCACCAGTAATCATAATGGTTTGAACGTGAAGAGCTTGCAGTTGCTTAATGGCTTCCACGGTTTCTTTGCGGATAACATCTTTTAAAGCAAGGATGCCGACAATTCCAGCGTCATCACTTACGTAAACCACCGTTTTGCCTTCATTGGTAAAGGTTTCTGCAACTCCATTTCCAAATAATTTGGCAGCATCTGTACCAACAAAATCGGCCTTTCCAACAAGATATTCTTTTTCGTGTAGGTTGCCCTTCACTCCCCAGCCAGCCTTGTCGTCCAAATGATCCGGACGCTGCAGTGGTTTAGGGCTGTTCTTTTTGGCGTAAGCGGTGATAGCTTGTGCCAGGGGATGGTTAGAATAACTTTCAATAGAGCCGACGATATATAAGAATTCTTCTTGTGTGATGTTTTCACGTACGACCACATCTGTCACTTCAGGCTTTCCTTTAGTTAGCGTGCCTGTTTTATCAAATGCGATGGCTTGCAGGTGGCTTAAGTTTTCAAGGTGCACGCCTCCTTTAAACAAAATTCCTTTACGTGCCCCGTTGGAGATGGCCGATAATGTTGCGGGCATAATGGAAGCAACAAGTGCACAAGGAGAAGCAACTACAAGTAAAATCATCGCCCTGTAAAATGTTTCGTTCCAACTCCATCCCAACAGGAAATGAGGGAGGACCATCATGACTGCAACAACGCCAAGGACTATTTTTACATACGGCCCTTCAAATCGTTCTAAAAATTGTTGAGAAGGGGACTTTTCACTTTGTGCATTTTGGACAAGATTAATAATTTTTTGGAACAAGGTTTCTGTAGATAGTTTTGTGACCTCAACCACTATGGAGCCATTAACGTTCATGGTTCCCGCATAGACACCATCGCCTTGTTTTTTCTCAAGAGGGATGGATTCACCAGTGATGGCAGCTTCATCTATCGCGGATTCCCCTCTGACAATGTTTCCATCGGTGGGTATACGCTCCCCAGGCTTTACAAGTACGTGATCCCCAATGGCAAGTTCGGAAATATGTACCCTTTCTTCCTTGTCACCGGTAATTCTTAATGCCTCCTCAGGCTGAATATCCATGAGGGAGGAAATTTCTTTTTGACTTCGGTTCATCGTGTAAGTTTCCAAAGCGCCACTTAATGCAAAAATAAAAAATAAGAATTGCGCCTTCCATCCAGTACCCAATGATGGCCGCACCAATGGCCGCAATGATCATCAGCATTTCCACATTCAGCTCTTTTTCTTCTATAGTATCCTGAATGCCTTCTTTCGCTTTAAAATATCCACCGATTAAAAAAGCAAGAATAAAGATAGGAACCGCAGCTGTCTGAACATCAAACTTTAAAAGGAGCCATCCTGTAAAAATAAGAATTCCTGAGATAATAGCAAAAATAAGTTCAATATGAGTGGTGAACCTGTTAAAAAGTGAATCTTTCTGTGGATTTTCTGTCATTTCTTTCATGCAATCGACCTCCTAATTGAGAAAAATAATCAACATCATTAGCCTTATTAAATGACGAAAGCTGCCATCTATGGTGATAGCAGCAATACTTTATAAGGGGTATTACTTAATGAGAGTAGTTATCAATAAATTATATTAATTATTATCTAGTTATTATTATAGATTATTAACATGAAGATATCCAGTATTTTTTCTTTTCCAAGACTATACAGTATGTAACCTGTGATTCTTCTGTGTATAATGTAGCTTGGAGAGAAGGTGAATGGCCGTGAAGGCTGAAAAATTTTTCACAAGCAAGCTTGGGATCATTGCAGCGGCGATGTTTGCAACATTTTTATGGGGCAGTGCATTTCCTGCAATTAAACTAAGTTATACAGCTTTAAATATAGGAGCGAATGAATACGACAAGCAACTTTTATTTGCAGGTTATCGATTCTTCCTCGCTGGTGTCATGATCTTTTTATTTTTTACCCTATTCAAGCAATCGCTAAAACTGAGAAGAGCGACAATCGTTCCATTGGCACAGTTAGGGTTTGTCCAGACTTTCTTGCAATATTTATTGTTTTACTTTGGATTAAGTTATTCAACTGGCATGCAAGGAGCGGTTATTGCAGGTACAGCTTCGTTTTTTCAAATCCTGTTTGCTCATTTTTTATATGCCGACGATTCCTTGTCTGTACGAAAATGGCTTGGAATTGCCCTTGGCTTTGGGGGAGTGTTGATTGTTAATTTGCCAAAAGCAGGAGCGGACTTTCAGTTTGGTATAGGAGAGTTATTGTTATTGCTTGCTATGATGGCCTCAGCTTATGGAAACATCATGGCAAAGGAACGGGCGGCATCCATGGATGTATCCTATTTGACGGCTTATCAAATGTTGTTCGGATCAGTAGGATTAATTGTCGTTGGTGGAGCGAGTGCAGGGTTTCTTCCTTTTGAGTTTAATGGTTATACGCTGTTACTTGTGGTGTATCTTGCATTTTTATCAGCAGCAGGCTTTATATTGTGGAACAATGTCATGAAATATAACAAGGTTGGGAAAGTATCGATGTACCTGTTCCTTGTACCGGTATTTGGTGTGTTACTATCTGGTCTGTTTTTAAATGAGGTTATGCACTATACGATTTTGATTGGGTTAATGCTTGTGGTTGTAGGCATTATTGTTGTGAATGGACAAAAGTCAGCCGATAAAGCACCAAAAGAAAAACTGCAATCTTCCGCTTGATATGGGAGGATTGCAGTTTTTTCATTTGTTTAAAGGCTCTGATGAATCATCATTTGCTCGTAAACATTATTGTATAAATGCTCGATGTCGGCGTCCGTCATAAAAGCTAACGACTCACGATCCGCCTTCTTCATCACTTCAATAAAATTAATCATGTTTTTACGTTCTTGTCTGCTCATATTTCTTTCTCCTCCTTTGTATTAGTACAGTGTATGTTAGATTGATATTATTATATAACAGAATATTTAGAAATGGAACAACTTTTTGAAATTTTTTTAAAAAAAGGGTCAGACCCCTTTATGTCGCGGTAATGAGGTGGTGTGACAAAGGAAAAGTTAGTGTGGAAGAAATGTATTCCAGAAGCTGGTAGTATGGTAGGATTAAATATTATATAGGGTCTTTTTTAAGTCAGGAGGATAATTTATGGTGAATGTTATAACAGAAATAATAATTAACTGTCCAAAAATACATGTCGCGGATTATGCGGCAAATCCGGATCATGCCCCGGTTTGGTATGATAATATCAATTCATCCGATTGGATAACACCCAAACCTTTGCAGTTAGGTTCGCAAATTGCGTTCAGAGCAAGATTTCTTGGTAAAGATCTCGCATACATATATGAAATTGTTGAATTTATACCAGGAGAAAAATTAACGATGAAAACTGCCCAAGGCCCATTCCCAATGGAAACGACTTATACATGGGCTGCTATAGATTCCAACACAACAAAGATGACACTACAAAATAAAGGAGAACCAAAAGGTTTTTCCAAACTATTTTCACCAGTCATGGCAACCATGATGAAAAAGGCAAACGAGAAAGATTTGAAGAAGATAAAGGAGATTCTAGAAAAATAATAGGTACATAAATGAAAAACAGGCAAACCCGGAAGTTGGATTTGCCTGTTTTTTTATCCTTTTACCGCAACCAAGCCGCGCTCTCCAAAAGAGTACGTTAACAGAAAAATCACAAACAGCAAAAAGCTGATGATGTGGAAAAAGCTGATGTCGGAAAAGTACTGGATGAACAGTCCACCGAAAAATGGCCCTCCAAGACTCCCAATACTAAAGGCAATTCCACACATAAGGTTACCAGTCGGGAGCAGGTTTTTCGGCATCAGGTCGGTCATATAGCTGATTCCTAGCGAGAAGGTAGATCCCACAAGCATTCCTGCAATAAAGATGCATACCGCCAATGCAATAAATGTACCTTCTAGGAAACTCGCCGTCACAAAACTGAAGCAACCGAGGGAAAGAATAACAAGTAAGATATTCCGACGACCAAATTTGTCGCTCAGTATCCCGAGTGGCAGCTGAAACACTATTCCACCAATCGCGAAGGATGCAAGTAATATTGAAACACTTCCAACCTCAATCCCAGTCCGCAAAGCATAAATAGGAAAACTACCGTTCAGCGAAGCTTCCAGAAAGCCATATCCTAAAGGAGGAAGAAAAGCAATCCAACCGTATTTCCAGGCTTTGCGAAAACGTTTGATGGTCTCAAAGAAGGAATTCACTCCAAGTTCTTGTTCCGGGTGTTCATTTTTCAAGAAAAATAAGAACAACCAGCCTATCAAACAAAGAATGGAAGATACAATAAAAGGTAGTGCTTGATTAATTTCGACCAGTGGAGTCATTAATGGTCCAGTTGCAAAACCTATTCCAAAAAACACGCCGTATAGTGATATATTTCGTCCGCGTACATTTTCAGCAGAGAAGGATGTTATCCACGTTTGAGTTGCAAAGTGCAAGGCGTGGTCCCCGATTCCGATCAGCAACCGCAAAATAAACCAGAACCAAAAGCTTTGCCATAATGGGAAAAGGGCAAGAGATACAACAACCAGAAAACCACCGACCAATATAACAGGGCGGTACCCGTATTTACGTAAAGGCTGTTCCATAAATGGTGATGCAAGTAAGATTCCGATATATAAGGCAGTAGCATTCAACCCATTCAAAGTGGAGGAGACGCCACTATTTTCAAATATGACAGCAATTAATGGTAACAGCATTCCTTGGCTAAAGCCAGAAACTGCGACAATGGATACTAGGATCCAAAAACGAAAACGATTCATAAGATGCAACCTCTAAATTTTAGTATTTTGACCATCCCTAATTCTACATAATTTATGACCATTTTGGAATGGATAATACGTAGCAGACAAAAAACTGGCAGGATTATTTGCCGATTTGCTATTCTATAGGAAGAAGGAGATGACAGCCAAATGGAATTCAAAATGAAAGAAGTCGGATTCACTACGAACCTGGAATATGGTGAATTACATGTTGCAGGGGATGAGCAGTATGGTTTCCGCCCATATCAACTGATGGTATCTTCCATCGCGGTCTGCAGCGGAGGCGTGCTAAAGAGCATCCTAAAGAAAAAGCGTCTAGAAATTGAAGACATAGCCATAAAAGCAGATGTTACCCGTAATGAAGAAGAAGCGAACCGAATCGAGAAGATACATATTCATTACACGATAAAAGGACAAGACCTGGTGGAAAGCAAAATCGAGTCTGCCATCGAACTTGCCAGCAAAAACTGCCCGATGGTCCAATCTGTCAAAGGCAGCATTGAAATTGAAGAGACATTTGAATTGGTTTGAATGTATTTTGAAGCACTGTCCAGTGAGTTGGATGGTGCTTTTAATTTTTTTGAATGGGGATTGCCCTTACTAGAAGTGGTTTCAGGTAACTAATCTTTTTTCATTGGGGATAGATCTCAGAAAATGGAGCGGATTTTGCACAAAAATCAGCAAAAACACTTACTTTAATTCACTTCTAAAAGTGTTCGGTCATTTTGTGCGGTGGTTCGGACATTTACCTAGTGTATTTGCAGGTGGTTCGGACAATTGAGGGTGGGGGTTCGGTCAACTTTCCCCCACCTTTGGACACTCCAAAATTTCGTTCGGTCATTTAACGTCAATCTTCGGTCAACTTCGCCAAATCTTCGGTCAAAATTGCGAAAACTTCGGCCAAAAATCCAAAATCTTCGGACATTTAGACTCCCGAAACAAATCGAAGGAACCCCAAACCTACCAAACACTTTCCACAAGTATTTTCATAAACTAACTATTATTATAAAAAAGGAAAATTTTATACTTTATAGAATACAAAAAGACAAGGGTGCAAAAACAATGATAATTCTAAAATCAGAAAGAGAAATAGAAGCAATGGCAAAGGCTGGGAAACTTTTGGCAGCTTGTCACAGGCGGTTGGCGAAAATAATCAAACCCGGCATCACCACGATGCAAATAGACAAATATGTGGATGCATTTTTAAAAAAGAATGGGGCTAAATCAGAGCAATACGGTTACAAGGGGTATCAGTATGCTACCTGCGCCTCCATTAATGATGAGATATGTCATGGCTTCCCGAGGGAAACTCCGTTAAAGAAAGGAGATCTTGTCACGATTGACATGGTAGTAAGTCTAAACGGTGCGCTCGCTGATTCGGCCTGGACCTATGCCGTTGGTGAAGCGAGTGAAGCAACCCAAAAACTAATGAATGTGACAAAGAACTCTTTATATATTGGAATTGAACAGGCTGTTATAGGAAACCGACTTGGCGATATCGGCCATGCCATTCAGACATATGTAGAGGGAGAAGGGTATTCGGTAGTCCGTGATTTTACCGGGCACGGCATTGGCAAAAACATTCATGAAGAGCCGCAAGTGTTTCACTATGGTTCGCCTGGACGGGGTGTCCGTCTAAAAGAAGGGATGGTCATCACCATTGAACCGATGGTAAACGAAGGAACTTGGCACAGCAAAATGGATGATAATCGATGGACAGCGAGGACAGTGGATGGAAAGCTTTCTGCCCAATATGAACATACCATAGCGATCACAAAGAATGGGCCGGTGATATTGACAGAGCAATAGAAAGAGGAGATGTAATTGATAAATAGTTTGAATGATTTAACGGCCTATGAGTGGATAGAAGAAAGTACAGTAAGTGTTGATTTTGAAAATTGGAATGGTGGCAGGGTTTGCAATCCAATCCCTAATGGCTATACCCACTATTGCAAAATCATGAATTCGACCTTTTATCGAGACCAAGGCATCACAGATGAGACGCTTCTCTGGAACCAGATTCATCCGAATGATGAGTTGGAAATCGAATTAGGAGAAGGGATTACCTTGAAGAAGCTCGCTAAAAAATATGATATTCCTTACGACAAAAAAATTAGCAGTAAGGCGATTGAAAGAAAGCTGGGTGGCTGTCCAAGGTATCTAATCTATCCTGATGAAGGTCGTATCAATCTGGATATGCTGAAGGAAATAACCAAGGTATTGGCACCCTTCACAAAAGATCAATCATGTTATTTTTATTATGATATCCTAAAACTAATTGACCGGCTCCCGATTGATACAATACAAAACCCTCATCTGTACACAGGCAAACTCAACGATATCTTCCCTGTTTACAACAAGGGGGAAATGGACGGATTAGCCTCCCCTACCTATTGGTGGCCCGAAGACCGCAGCTGGTGCATGTCTACCGACTATGACCTTGATTTCACGATTTTCGGGGGAAGCAAACAATTACTCGATGCATTAATGTCTAATGATAAACTAGAATGTATAGAAGTAGATTTAGAGACACGAGTTGATAAATAATAATCAGTAGAAACCACTCACCCCGAGTGGTTTTTTAGAACCATTTTTGAAATTAAGTTTCAAAATTAAAAATAATTGTTGACACTAAATATCAGAAAATTTATACTTATCTTAATAAAAGTGTTAGGGGATAAACAATGATTATAGGCATTGATGGGGGAGGCACCAAGACTACCGGAGTGGCTGTAGACGAGGATGGCAAGATCCTGTCATTTAAAACGGTAGGTCCCTCTAACCCGAATAGTTCGACAGAAGAAACAGTTCGTTCAGAAATAAATGAGTTGTTTTCTATTTTAACAACAGGGAAAGCGCTTACAGAAAATGATGTTGTTTTTGCCGGTATTTCTGGTGTGGAAAGTGGCGGGAAAAAAGAATGGTTCATCAAGTTGTTGAGAGAGTTCACGGGACCGCTTGCTAAAATTTTTGTTGATAATGATGCTGTGACAGCACTTTATTCCGAAACAAAAGGCCAGCCTGGCATTGTATGTATCAGCGGAACAGGTTCTATCGTTTATGGAATTAATGACAAGCTAAAACGTGACCGCGTAGGTGGCTGGGGTTTCCTGATTGGCGATGGGTATAGTGGATTTGCATTAGGGAAAAAAGCATTAGAGTATACTTTTTCCGAATTCGATCGTGGTGAGTTACCTGGAGAGATGACAACTCTGATTCTTAAAAAATTCGATGTAACTACAGTTCCAGAACTGATCCCCAACATGTATGAGTTGGGGAAAAGCCGGGACCGTGTTGCCTCCATTGCTAAAATCGTGATAGACCTTGCAAATACAGGTGATGAAAGAGCCATCGAATTCCTGCATGAAGCAGCAGATTGCATGTTGAAAGATATTACTCTACTCTTTCATAAGTTATATGAACGCGAAGGAGACCACAAGCAAATACCTATCGTGTTAACAGGCGGAATCAATCAGCATGCCAAAGTAATAAAAAATTATCTACAAGAAAAAGGGTTGAAAGAGCGTTCGCCGTTTTCTTTCAAGCTGGCAGCCCAACATCCTGTGGCAGGTGCTATCTATGCTGCTCATAAGGAAATGGGAAAAAACATCAATCCTTCTTTTGTGAAAAGGTTGGAAGAAGAGTTAACAACATGGGTGAAAACGGATGTAAAAGGATGATAGAAAATGAATGGTGGACTATTACGATTACGTGAAGCATTATCAACGATCAATCCGGCGGAGAGAAATGCCGCTACTTATATTCTTGAGCACCCAGAGGAAGTTTGCACGTTATCAGTAAAAGAATTAGCTGAATAAAAGCAATTCCAGTCAAGCTGCTATCATCAGGCTTTGCAAGAAAATTGGCTTAGATGGATATAAGGAGCTGAAGCTGCGAATCGCAGGCGATGTTACGAGCATCTCGTCCAACACCCAAGAAGCATATCATGAGTTTTAAATATAATGCCGATATTCCGACATTTATGAAGACCATTAACCGAAAACAATATTAAATCTTTACGCGACACATTGGAATTACTAGATAAAGAGGAAGTAACCAAAGCAGTCGAGTTGTTACATAAAGCACATAGAATAGACTTCTACGGTGTGGCAGCATCACAGCTCATCGCGCAAGATGCTCAACAGAAATTCATGCGGATAAACAAACTTTGCACCGCATACAGCGATTCTCATCTACAAATGACTTCTGCTACAACGATGACTAAGGGTGATGTAGCTGTAGGGATATCGTATTCGGGAGAAACAACACAGACGATTGAAGCATTAAGGGAAGCGAAAAAGGCAGGAGCTGTAACAATCTCCATAACGAAATACGGAAATAATACTCTGAAGGAACTGTCCGATATTTCTTTATCCATTTCTTCCATGGAATCTTCCATTCGAAGTGCTGCAACTTCTTCTAGGATCTCGCAATTAAATGTAATAGACATATTATTCACAGCAGTTGCAGCGATTGACTTTGAACAATCAGTCGAATATTTGAAAAAATCCAGAGAAACAATCAATAAGACATACAGATAATAAGAGTTACAAAAAAAGGTGATGGTGATGATGGGATTAGAAAATTTGCAAGATTTAGTGACTGAGCAGCAGAATTTGAAAACATTAGAAATCGATCGTAAATCTACCGAAGAAATCCTCGAAGTCATCAATGAGGAAGATCAAACAGTACCCATACATATAAAAAGAGAGATACCAAGCATTTCTAAAGTGGTTGATCAAGTGGTGAAATCCTTTGAAATGGGTGGACGTCTCTTCTATGTTGGCGCAGGAACGTCCGGTAGAATAGGAATCTTGGATGCATCTGAGTGTCCTCCGACTTTTGGAACCCCCTCAGACATGGTGAAGGCGATTATTGCTGGTGGGGAAACAGCGATTTTTAAAGCAGTGGAGGGTGCAGAAGATAGTGAGGAACTTGGAGCATCTGACATGCACAGCCATGGAGTAAGGCTTCATGATGTGGTTATAGGCATCACGGCGAGCGGAAGAGCACCTTATGTAATAGGAGCGCTAAAGGAAGCGAAGAAGCTTGGAGCAAGTACAGTCTCCTTCACCTGCACAAAGGATTCCGCGCTTAATAATGTAGCAGATTACAAGATTAATATAGAGGTTGGCCCAGAAGTGATCACGGGATCAACAAGAATGAAAGCCGGTACCACCCAAAAGCTGGTTCTGAATATGATTACCACCACCTCTATGGTGAAACTGGGGAAAGTATACAACAATTTAATGGTGGATGTTCAACCGCTAAATAAAAAGCTGGTGGACAGAGCAAAAAGGATTATCCAAAATGTGACTGGCTGCACATTTGATGAAGCTAGTGAGCTTTTTGATCAATCAGAGGGTAATCCGAAAATTGCCATTATCATTTTCACCTGCCAAGTCGACAAAGACAAGGCGGCAGAGTTATTGAAAGACGCAAAGGGATTCGTTTATAAGGCTATTAAGGCTTATAATAAATAAAAAATTTCAAGGGGGAATTGGTTTGAAAAGGGGTTTAAGTTTAATGATGGTCATGTTGCTTGTAGCTGCCGTGATTCTTGGTTGCTCCAACAATTCATCGACATCATCCGATGGAAAAGACGTTGTAACAGTTTGGACATATCCTGTTCATGGTGAATATGAAGCAGAATTAGAAGAATTGATTGCTTCATTCGAAAAAGAAAACGAAGATATTAAAGTAGAATATGAAGTATTAAGTTGGGCTGAGGGTCCACAGAAGTTTGATATTGCTTTGAACTCTGGTAATCCACCGGATGTTTATTTTGGGAAACCACAAGGTAAATATGTGGATTCCGGTTTGATTGTAAATCTTAATGACAAATTGAATGTATCTCAAGATGATTATAATGAAGTGGCTTTAGACTATATGAAAATTGAAGATAATCTATATGGATTACCTATTTACATGTTCTTACATGTATGGGGTGGAAACAAACAAATGCTAGAAGCCGCTGGCGTTGACTATGAAAAGATTCAACAAGATGGCTGGACTTGGGATGAGTTTGAAGAACTAGCATCTAAAGGTGTTGGCAAGAAAGACTCTGGTGAAGATACTTACGGTTTTGTATTTCAAGGAAACAACGAAGAACTTCTTGTTCATTTAGCGATGAACAATGGACTGCCAAACCGTTACAATGCGGATGGAACAACTTGGAATGACGATAAAATTTTAGACACAATGAAATATATCTCGAACTTGGTTGATTCTGGTATCATGCCAAAAGAAACTGCGGCAGTTGACCCAGCAAAACGTATGGAATTGTTCTATAACCACCAAGCAATGTTCTTTGGGCGCGCTATCCCTTATTTCGATCCGGTAGTAGCAGCTCACAATGAAGAGATCAAAGCAGGTAAAGTGGAAGGGGAAGAAGTAGACTTCGTTCTATTGCCAATCCCTCATAACGAAGGGGAAGAGCAAGTATCATTCGGTGGTTCTGAAGGATACATGTTATTCACTCAAAAGAATGCTAAAGAAGAACACTTGAATAACAGCGTTAAAGTATTAGAACATCTAACAAGTGCAGAGGCTGGTAAAGCTGCAGCTGCATTGGCATTGCCACAAGTTCATAAAGATGCTGAAGGCAAGTTTGAAATGCCATTGGCTCCTTATAATGAAACAGCTGCAGAAGTTTTAGCTTCTAAAGTGTTACCTCCAGGAAACACAAGTGCTGAAATGGCAGCAAAAGATGATCGCTTCCGTACAGAAGTTGTCATCCCAACATTCCAAGGTCTACTAAGCGGTGAATTGACACCTGAAGAGGCGTTAGAAACGTTTAAGACCAAGGGTGAGGAAATCTTTAAGTAAGGTAGAACGTAAAGAGGAGGGGGTAACGCTCTTCCTCTTTTATTTTCAAGGAGGTGTAGACATGTCAGCGAAACCGGCAGCAGCCGCAACTACCAACAAATTTAATTTCTCCCAATTTATAAAAGATTATGGATGGTGTTATGCCTTCATAGCCGTTCCTATCATTCTCTTTTTAATGTTTACACTTTTTCCAGTAGGTTACGCCTTTATAATGAGTTTTCAAAACTATCATGTATTAGGTTCCACTTGGGTAGGGTTGGAAAACTATCAAACAATGGTGAACGATGATATCTTTTGGAAAGCGATGTGGAACACATTTATTTTCACCGTGGGCACAGTGCCTGTGAATGTTGCCATCACTTTATTTTTGGCGGTATTAATTTTTCCACGGGCAAAAAAAGCTCAAACTTTCTTCAAAGCATCGTTATATCTTCCAACGGTAGCTTCCGGGGTAACCATCGCATTAGTATGGTTCTGGATTTATGATCCAACCACTGCTGGACTTTTTAATATGTTCCTAGGACTTTTTGGTATCGATAACATCATGTGGCTCGGGCAGAGTAGTACAGCATTATTTTCTATCATGCTAATGTCTTATCTGACAGGACATGGCGCCGGTATTATTCTTTACCTCGCAGCACTTGGAGGGATTCCGAAATCTCTTTATGAGGCGGCAGATATCGACCATGCGTCTGAGTGGTCGAAATTCAGAAACATCACTTGGCCATTACTGAAGCCGACGACTTTATATCTTTTAGTAACAGGCATCATTATGAGTTTCCAGGTGTTCATGAGTATTTACCTTATGACTCAAGGTGGTCCAAACTTCGCGACTACCACCATTGCCTATTTAATTTACACACACGCATTTGAATATTATAAATTCGGTTTGGCTGCGGCAGAATCATTTGTGCTTGGTGCCGTGATTATTGTGGCTTCTGTCATTCAATTCAAAGTGATGTCATCTGATGTGGAATTTTAGGAAAGGAGGAAACACCTTTTGGAAACGACAACGGTAAGTAATCAAAACTATGCAGAAATTGCCTTGAAAAAAGAAAAAAGCAAGAAATCGTAAAAAGAAGATTTATAGTGTGATCAGTTACAGCATTTTGATTCTATGGGTAATTATCACCATCATTCCTTTATACTGGATGTTAATATCCTCCTTCCGGGATACCACCGTCAGTGTCTCATTTAAACCTGAATGGTTCCCTTCAAAAGTAACACTTGCGACGTATGTGCGATTTTTGACAGAAACCGATGCACTGCGTTGGTTATTTAATAGTATTTTCGTATCATCTGTTTTAACGTTATCAAATGTTGTTTTCTCTTCTCTAGCAGGATATGCATTTGCCAAACTGCGATTTCCGGGAAGAAACACTATTTTCTGGTTACTGCTTGGTACGATGATGATACCAGCACAGGTAACATTGATTCCGGTTTACATCATGATCGTAAATGTATTCGGGCTAGTAGATACATATTTAGCCATTATGCTCCCGATGTTTACAGTAGTGGGCAACATCTTTTTGATGAAACAATATATGTCTACACTTCCTACCACTCTTATTCAAGCCGCCCGTATCGACGGATGCAGTGAGATTGGTATTTTCAGAAAGATTATATTGCCAATATCTAAGCCGGGTGTGGCTGTATTAGCAATCTTCACGTTTGTGTCTACTTGGAATGAATTCTTTTGGCCGTTCCTTGTTACGCAATCCAGTTCCATGAGAACGATACAAGTTGGATTGGCTAGTTTTAAATTCCAAGATGCAACAGATTATGGGGCAATGATGGCAGGCTCCATGCTTGCTGCACTGCCAATGTTCATATTGTTCTTTGCATTACAGCGTTACTTCTTACAAGGAATTACAATAGGTGCAGTGAAAGGATAGGTGGAAGAAATGGCAAGTATCATTATGGAAAACATCACAAAAACCTTCGTGGACGAAAAGCGTGGCGGAACTTTCACTGCTGTAAATGATGCCAGCTTTGAGATAAAAGATAAAGAGTTCCTTGTTTTTGTAGGACCATCCGGATGTGGAAAAACGACTTCCCTCCGCATGATTGCAGGACTTGAAAGACAAACTTCAGGAAACATCTACATTGGAGATAAAGTAGTAAACAATATGCACCCAAAAGATAGAGATATCGCCATGGTGTTCCAGGACTATGCGCTTTATCCGCATATGACCATTGAACAGAACTTGGAATTTGGATTAAAAAATATGAAAACATCTAAAGAAGAAATAAAAAAGAAGGTTCAATATGCTTCCAGAATACTTGGGCTTGATGAGATGTTGGATAGAAAACCAAAAGAATTGAGCGGAGGGCAACGACAACGTGTGGCTGTAGGTAGAGCGATTGTCCGTGACCCGAAAGTGTTCCTTTTTGATGAACCTTTATCCAACTTGGATGCCAAATTGCGTGTACAAATGCGAATTGAGTTGGCAGAGTTGCATCAGAGATTAGGGGCGACCATCGTTTACGTTACCCATGATCAGGTGGAAGCAATGACACTTGGGGAACGAATTGTTGTCATGAATAAAGGGGAAGTCCAACAGATCGCTTCACCGAGAGAACTGTACCGCAACCCAGCAAACATGTTTGTGGCTGGATTCATCGGCTCACCGCCAATGAACTTTTTCGATGCAGTACTTGAAACGGCATCTACCTTACGAATTGGCGATATTATCTTCACTATTCCAGAAGGACTTGTAAAACAATATTCAGATTATGTTGGCAAAAAGGTTATCTTAGGTTTACGACCGGAAGATATTTACGATGAAGAGTTTGCGTTCACCGTTCCAACCAACAATAAAGCGGCCATAAAAGTAAAGGCGATGGAACATCTAGGTGGGGAAAACCTTGTCTACTTCTCGATTGGTGATCGCTTGATTACCGCGAAAGTACATGGTGAGAGTTTTGTCCGTCCTGGGGAAGCGAAAAACTATGTATTCAACCTAGATAAAATGCATCTGTTCGATCCTGAAACAGAGAAAAGAATATTTTAATAGACTTTAACAATAGCAATAAAGAACAGATATTAAAGGAGAGAGTGTAATGGATGGATTAACACAAATTATAAGAGTCACAGGGAGAGAATATTACAAACATATAGTTTCTATGGTCATGATCAGCCTTATAATGGTGACAGTACTTAGTCCATCCTTCTTTCTTATTAAACTGCCTTTTTCTATTGTATACGTCATGATTGTAATGGGACCTTTATTTGTGGGGGCTGCCTGGGCGGTTCAACAGTTACTGCTTGATAGAAGCACATCTGTCGTTAAGAGTTTCTTTCAAGGAGTAAAGAAATACTTTCTTCCAAGCATCGGGTATAGCTTATTTTTATCCTTTTTCGTCATCATCATAGCTGCTTCTTGGTGGCATTTTAATCAAGTGGGTGGAACGTTCGCCTTTGCATTAGCGTGCTTTCAGACTTATTTCTGCGGCATGGTTTTCTTAAGTCAAATCTATACGGTTCCTTTATTGGTGAAGTTTGAGTATTCATTGAAGGATAGTATCTTCACCAGTGTAAAACTATTGGTGAAAAATCCTTTATATACCATTCTATCATTCTTCCAAATCTTATCGGTTTTTGCTTTATTAATATTAACTGTCGTGGGCCTTTTCATTATTTTTCCTGCCCTTGCGACACTTTTCAATAATATCGTGACAAGTACGGTTATTGCTACCGAAGAGAATATCGATAGCTTGGAGACGGCAAATATTTAGGAGGAAAACATGGCCAAAGTCTTATATGGAATTGATTGTTTTGTAGAAGAAAATTCAGGTGTGTGGAGCGGGAAAAGAATTGCGCTTGTGACGAATCAAACAGGGATCACTTCTGATTTCCGCTCTACTATAGATGTGTTGAATGAGATAGAAGGAATAACCCTTCATAAACTATTTGCATGTGAACATGGTGTAAGAGGGGATGTTCAGGCGGGTGTGCATGTAGAAGATTTTATTGATGAAAAGACAGCGTTGCCTGTTTTTAGCTTATATGGTCCATCCAAAAAGGTATCTACAGAGTTGTTAGAAGATGTAGATGCCATTTTTTTTGATATTCAAGATGTTGGAGTAAGATTTTATACATATTTAGCGACAGTTAAGTACATTATGGAGGCTTGTCAGCAGACTGGAACGAAATTTGTGGTAATGGACCGTCCCAATCCCATCGCACCGCTTACGTCAGGGAATATTCTGGAGTCTGAGTATATTTCTTTTGTCGGTCCCTATTCCCTGCCAATATGCCTTGGTTTGACAATTGGGGAATATGCAAGGCTGATTCAAAAGGAATTATACCCAGAGGTTGAGCTGCATGTGTATGAAGTGAAGAATTGGAATCGGTGCATGTGGGGCGACCAATGGCAGCAGAATTGGATCCCGCCATCCCCAAACATCCCGCACTTTTCTACCACTTTGTATTATCCCGTTACATGTTTTATCGAAGGAACGAACCTTTCAGAAGGAAGAGGCACGACCAAACCGTTCGAGTGGATTGGTGCGCCATGGTTTAAGCCGGAAGAAATGATTAAGCATTTTTCAGATAAGAATGTATATGGTGTGGAACTTATTCCCGCTTATTTTACACCAAACATGAGCAAGCATGCTGGTGAACTATGTAAGGGAGTTCAACTGTTGATCACGGATCGCGGTGCTTTAGAGATTTCCAAAGTAGCATACGAACTCTTGCACTCTATCTTTTCCGTTCATGAAGAAGCAGAGTGGTTAGAACCATTTAAAGAAGGGATGCATCCTTTTGCCGACCTATTATGGGGAACGAAAAAAATCCGGATGGCAATTGACTCCCGTTTGCCGTATGCAGTGGTAGCAGAAAGCTGGGCCAAAGGATTAGAAGACTGGAAGAAACGAATAGATTCCATATTACTTTATAAATGATAGAGGAGGACTTGGAATGAAAACAATTCATGAGATGACATTGCATGAAAAAGTTGGTCAATTGTTTGTTGCGGGTTTTCACGGTACTGCCCCTTCTGAAGAGATAGTGAAATTAATAAAAGACTATCAAATTAGCGGAGTTATTTATTTTGCACGAAATGTGGAAGATCCTAAACAGGTTCATGCGCTTTCAAAAGAATTGCAAAAAGCTGCCAAGGATGCGGGAGCAGCTCCATTGTTCATTTCGATTGATCAGGAGGGAGGAATGGTTGCCCGTATAACAGATGGGGTGACGTTAAGCCCAGGGAACATGGCACTTGGCGCAGGTAGAAGTGAGGAGCTGGTGTACGAGTTAGGTGAAGTGGTAGGGAAGGAACTTCGATTACTTGGAATCAATATGAATTATGCCCCGTGCATCGATGTGAACAACAATCCTTTGAATCCTGTCATCGGCGTTCGTTCGTATGGCGAGAGCGAAGAGTTTGTTGCGAAGATGGGGGTACAAGCGGTGAAGGGATTGCAGGATGCCAATGTCTCTGCAGTTGTGAAACATTTTCCGGGTCACGGGGATACGAGTGTGGACTCTCATTTAGACCTTCCTGTGGTTCCTCATGATATAAAGAGATTAAAAGAGTTGGAACTGGTTCCTTTTTATGAAGCGTTTAAGCATGGAGTGGATGCTGTCATGGTCGCCCATGTCGCCTTTCCTTCCATAGATCCAGAGAAAGTTCCTTCGACTTTATCTCGTAAGGTTGTAACGGAATTACTCCGTGGTGAAATGGGCTATGAGGGTGTGGTTGTGACCGATTGCATGGAAATGAATGCAATTATTGATTATTTTGGAATAGAAGAAGCTGCTATCCTGGCCATCGAAGCAGGAATCGATCAAGTCCTGATCAGCCATACGTTTGAGCGTCAGACACGAGCAATTGAAGCGGTTATAAAAGCAGTGGAATTGGGCCGCATCTCATTGGAGCACATTGACGCCGCGGTCGAGAGGGTTCTTACATTGAAGGAAGCACGTAATCTTCAAGAAGGTCTTCTTGATTGGGATGATTGTGAAAGTGAAATTGGCACTGCAAGCAATGTTGAACTTGCGCAAAAAGCCAGTGAAGCGAGCATAACACTTGTAAGGGAAAGTGTTGGACTACTTCCACTTGCATCTAAAGACAAAATTCTGCTGATATCTGTAGATCCTTATGTCACCTCAGGAGCAGATGATACTTTATATCCAGAGGTCACCATTGGTAGCTTCTTAGAGGGGAAATTGCCAAAACTAACAGAAGTCATCAGTTCTGTCACTCCAGAGGAAGAAGATATAGAAAAGCTACTTCTTTTAGCTTCAGTTGTGGATAAAATAATGGTTGCGACATATCAAGCGGTTCAGCACGATTCACAAGCGGATCTTGTTAGAAGACTTGTTAAGAAATATGGGGATAAGGTAGGCGTTATCGCGTTAAGAAGTCCGTATGATGTGGATAAGTTCCCAGAGGTATCCACTTATATCCTTACTTATGAGAGCAGGAAGCTGGCCCTTAAGTCTGTTAGTAAATTCCTTTTGGGAGAAATAGAAGCAAAAGGGAAGCTGCCTATCACACTTGGAACAGCTCAGGTAAATTAACCATGATTCAGAAACTATTAAACGTTACAAGTAAACCGGAGCGGATTGGACTTGGCATTATGTCTGGAACGTCTGTAGATGGCGTGGATGTGGCGATTATTTCTGTAAAAGGCAGCGGGGAAGAGCTGAGTTATCAACAACTTGCCTTTGATACGGTGGATATTCCTCAAGCGTTGAGACGGGAGATTTTTAAACAGTTCAGCCCTACCGAGAGCTCTGTGGATAAACTGTGCAGTCTTAATTTTGAGCTTGGACAGTTATTTGCTTTAGCCGCTCGCTCCGTTGTGGAAAAAGCAGGGTTGAGCATGGCGGATATTGACTTCGTTGGGTCCCATGGGCAAACGATCTATCATATACCTGTGGATCAGCATGATGGGGGCTTAGTAAAATCGACCATGCAGATTGGAGAAGCATCTGTGCTTGCAGAGATGTTTCAATGCCCTGTTGTTTCTGATTTCAGAGTTCGCGATATGGCGGCCGGTGGGGAAGGTGCACCATTGGTTCCTTATGTGGATTATTTACTTTTTCGGTCTGATACGGAGAGTATTGCCTTGCAGAACATTGGGGGAATCGGTAATGTAACATACTTACCTAAAGATGGGTCTGCTTCTGATGTGATTGCCTTTGATACGGGGCCGGGGAATATGATTATGGATGAGGCTATGAATATTCTAACGGATGGTCAATTTCTTTATGATAAAAATGGAGAGCTGGCTGCTAAAGGAACAGTTAATGATGCTATCTTGAAAGAGCTGATGGCTCATTCGTATTTTGCGTTGCCTGTACCTAAAAGTACGGGCAGGGAGTTGTTTGGGGCTACTTTTACGAGAAAACTAGTTGATAGAATGCTTGGGAAGGGACTTTCTTCTGAAGACATTTTGGCAACGGTGACAATGTTTACAGCAATGACAATTGTAGATCAATTAGGCCGATTTCTCCCTGGTGGAGGTGGAGTTGACACGCTTGTGGTTAGTGGCGGAGGAGCTTATAATGCTACCCTTCTTGGTTACTTAAGGGAGTTAGGTGGTTTTGCGGTAAAAACGCAGGAGGATCTTGGGTTTTCAAGCGAGTCTAAAGAGGCGGTGGCTTTTGCATTATTGGCAAATGAGACGTTGTTCGGTGTGCCAAATAATGTACCTAGTGCTACTGGTGCGGCTAAGCAGGTGGTGCTTGGGAAGTTGACGATTTGAAAAAGTGTGGTGGTCTCTTTTCGTCATGAAGACCTCCCTAGCGTGAAAATTGGAAGGGAGATGTCTTCATACTTTCCGATGACAGAAATCCTTTGTTCAATGAAGTTTTGTCATCGTTGAAGCTTTCCGATGACAGAACTCCCTCGTTGCTTGAAGTTTTGTCATCGTTGAAGCTCTCCGATGACAGAAATCTTTTGTTCAATGAAGTTTTGTCATCGTTGAAGCTTTCCGATGACAGAAATCCTTTGTTCAATGAAGTTTTGTCATCGTTGAAGCTTTCCGATGACAGAAATCCTTGGTTCATTGGAGTTTTGTCATCGTTGAAGCTTTCCGATGACAAAAATCCTTGGTTCATTGGAGTTTTGTCATCGTTGCCCCTCTCCAATGACAGAACTTCCTCATTCACTATAGTTTTGTCATCCGGTGACAGTTCCCAAACCTATTCGCTACCTTCTAATTGACCCTCCAACCCCTCTAACAAAAAGTCAGCAATATGAACGGCCCTCAGCACCCCGCTCAACCCTTCTCGCTCAATCCCAAGCTTCATCTGCAACAAGCATCCTGGATTCGCAGTCACAATAGTCGTCGCCATACTTTCGGCTACCTTCTCCATTTTATGATCAAGAATTTGCATCGACATTTCAGACTCGACGATGTTGTAGATTCCCGCCGATCCACAGCAACGGTCAGCATCTTTCATCTCATAAAAGTCTGCACCAACCACCGACTGCAATAACATCCTTGGCTGAAGAAAGGTGCCTTGTACATTGCGCAGGTGGCAGGAGTCCTGGTAGGTAACTCGTTGCGGTCGCACCGACAAATTTTTCTCATGAAACTTCAATTCCACCAAAATGGCGGACATATCCTTGATTTTCTCTTTAAAAGAAACCGCCCTCTTAAACCACTCGTGATCATCTTTCAGCAGATGGTCGTAGTCAACAAGAAAGGCTCCACACCCACCTGCATTGGTGATGATATAGTCAACTTCCAAGTCTTCAAACGCAGTAATATTCCTTTTTGCAAGCTCCTTGCCCCTATCCTTTTCCCCGCTATGGCCGTGAAGCGCTCCACAACAATTTTGCTCCTTTGGTATGACAATTTCACAGCCAGCATGCTGAAGTAGTTTCATTGTGGCATCGTTTGTCTTAAGGAACATGGTATCCATCAGACAACCGGAAAAGAAAGCTACTCGTTTTTTCTGTGTTTGAAGTGCTGGTAGATGTGTAGGACGATTTTTCATTTCCTTCATAGTAGGAACCCTTGGCAGTACACGTTCCATGCTTGCCATACTGTCAGGTAACAACCGCAGCAAACCGGTATGATGAACAGCGTTTTGAATTCCTGACCGTTGGTAGATTCCGAGAAAGTTTGTCAAAACACGCATGCGACTTTGATGAGGGAACAGCCCGTCAAACGCAGTCTTCCTCAATACCCTTACCGGAAGCGAATGCTTCTTATTCTGATTGATGATGTCCCGCGCCTCCTCGAGCAGGTGGCCATACTTTACGCCTGAAGGACAAACAGGTTCACATGCCCTGCACCCTAAACACAGATCAAGGGTGCGTTCCACATCTTCATCTGGTTCGATGACGCCGTCTACTACGGCTTTCATCAGAGCGATTCGGCCGCGTGGAGAATGGGATTCTTTGAAACCAGACTCTACATAGGTCGGACAGGAAGGAAGGCAGAATCCGCAGCGCATACAGTTCAGCAATTCATCCTCATCCATGCGGGTTTTAAATTCGTCTTGAATGGCTTGTTTTTCTTTTACGGAAGTCATCTGGCAACCACCACCCGTTTTCTAGATTCCTTCGCAAAAACCTTGCCGGGATTCATAATGTTGTTTGGATCAAATGCCAGTTTAATAGCCTTCATGGCTGCAATTCCTTCTGCCCCAAGCTTCCACTCGAGGTAAGGTGCCTTCATCATTCCAACACCATGCTCGCCGGTGATGGTTCCGCCAAGCTCAATTGCCTTTGCAAAAATGTCTTCAAATGCCGCCTCCACCCGTTCCATTTCTTCGTGGTCCCGGGCGTCTGTCGCTACTGTAGGGTGAAGATTCCCGTCCCCTGCATGACCGAATGTACAGATCTTCACTTGGTGCTTAAGGGCAATTTCATTAATAGCTTTTACCATCGCGGCGACTTCCGAGCGTGGGACCGTTGCATCCTCGAGTATGGTCGTCGGCTTTAGTCTTGCGAGTGCAGATAAAGCGGAGCGGCGGGCGGTGCGTAATGCTTCTGCTTCCAGTTCAGATTGTGCCACCTGCACGGAAACAGCCTTTTCTGCCAGACAAATCTCCTGTATCTTTTGCATATCCCTTGCCACCACTTCAAGCGGACCGTCCTGTTCGATGAGAAGAACTGCCTGAACGTCTGTAGGGAGACCGATTTTAGCGAAATCTTCCACAACCTCAAGGGTCGGCTGATCCAAAAATTCAAGTGTAGCAGGGATGATCTTATTGGATATGATGGTGGAAACAGTTTTGGCTGCCGCCTCGATATCTTGATAGTGGGCAAGCATCGTTTGTTTCGTTTCCGGCATGGGCACTAGTTTCATTGTTGCTTCTGTGATGATGCAAAGCGTTCCTTCTGAACCGACAAACAGTCTTGTAAGGTCATAACCTGCAACATCCTTCGCAAGCTTGCCGCCCGTCCGGATGATATCCCCATTCGGCATAACGGCTTCTAATGCAAGCACATAGTTTCGCGTTACACCGTACTTCAATCCGCGCAATCCACCTGAATTCTCGTTAATGTTGCCGCCGATGGTGGAAATTTTCATGGAGCTAGGATCTGGCGGATAAAATAACCCTTTCGCTTCAACAGCTTGAATCATATCAAGGGTAACAAGACCAGGCTGAACGGTGACAGTCAAGTTCTCTTCATCCAACTCAAGTAGTTTGTTCATGTGGGTAAAAAGGAGAACGATACCGCCTTCTGTTGGGCAGGTTCCTGCGCAAAGATTGGTGCCAGATCCCCTAGGGACGAGCGGGATTTTGTGTTCGTTGCATAGTTTTACGATTTGAGAGACTTCTTCTGTGTTGCGGGGAACGATGATAGCATCCGGCATAGATTGATAGTTTGGAGTGGCATCATAAGAATAGACAAGCTTTTCGGCATTGCTGTCCAGATAATTTTCGGATCCTACAATATGGATGAATTGCTTTTTTAAACGGTCACTTATCATAAAAAAAACCCTCCCAGTCTATATAACATCTTATCTTTATTTTAATAGAAGGGAGGGGGGAACTCTATGTATATTTATCTAAAGTAATAGCTGGTTATCTAGTGCTTTTTTGTAGAATCATCCAAAAGCATGCAGGCTAGGTAAAGAGTAGTCAAATCATGCGGTTTTTTCAGTTCTAAACCAGTTAACATCTCCACTTTACGTAAGCGGTAATACAAAGTATTGATATGGATATGCATGGCTTTGGCAGTCTCTTTCAAGGATAAGTGGTAGGTAAAATAGACCTGGGTTGTCTCAAGTAAATCCTTCTCGGATATGACGGGAGATAGGAGACGCTGAGCAAACTCTTTCTTCACCTCGATAGGGATTGCTTGCAAAATCATTTCAAGGCGAAGATCTTCTTCAAATATAATTGGCACATCCATCGAACAGGCATTCAGCGCTCTTTCAGCCTCCAAATAGGAATCTTTTAACGAAGAATAGTTGCATGCTTTCCCAATCCCCATAAAAATAGGTGCACCGACATAGCTTTGAAGTTGAGATTGGATATTTTTCAGCAACTTAAGGAGGAGTTCTCTGCTCAAGGTATTATTGCTTGCCAGAAGTAATATCAGTCTGTTCTGTCCCCATTGCACCAACATGTCTTCCTTCTTCAGCTCCACATCCATTTCGGAAAAATACCATCTCTTTGTTTTCATGAACGTTTCACTTGTCTGAAACTCTATTAAAATAACTTGTCGATTCACTTCCATGTTTATTCCTAGCACTTCCGCACGTTTTTTAATGGAAGTGGATGGCCCATCTTCCAATAACCAATCAAACACAAATGTTTCAAGCGATCTTGCTTCCCATTCAAATTGGTCCTGATAATGGCTTTCTTGAATTAATAGCTCTGTCATTTTTTTGATCAATTCCCCGTATGGAAGCACTTTTTCTGGTGTTCCTGTAATACCGATCACGCCAACAACTTTTTGTTGATGGAAGAGGGGAAGGGTGATGCCGGCTTTTACACCGGATAGAGTCGTTTCATCCTGTTTAGAGATTATGCGAATTTGTTTTTCCGAAGCTGCAAGATAAGCCCCTTCATGAAAATTCCCAAGTCTATCAGGGTCTGTACTTGCAACGATGATACCGGATGTATCAACGATAATTAAATCTTCTTCTATAAAATTTTTCACTTCTCTTATGATCTTTTTGGCAAGGGATGTTCGCAGCAAAGGGAGACCTCCTATAAAAAAAGCGGCCTATGAAGAAGGGCCGCTTTCTAGTCGTTATAGTTAACTTACCATAAGTATAGGTAGGCTTCTACTGCTGTTTCAACAATTCTGCTTCACTGCCTGCCTTCTCATGATACCGAATAACAGAAGGCGTCAGTTTTAGAAGCAAATACTCTGGGTCGTCTGGACTTTTAATCCATTCAGATAATTTCTCATCCCAGAATTTCTTTTTTAGATCTGCACTGTCTTCAAAGCTTGCTTGTGCCTCAATTTCAGCGTAAGGCTCCTTCCAACTTGTGCCCTCCATGCCTAGAAGGATATGTACATGTGGGTTCGCTTTTATGTCTTCAATTTTATGAGTGTGCTCGTTTGTTGCACAGTACAATACCAAATCTTCATTGAAGAAAAGCATGAAACGGGAGTATGGGCGGTCCCCTCTTATTGTTGCGAGCGTTCCGATCTTATGGTTACTGAACATCGAAGTGATCTTGCTTTTTAAGTCGGTAGTCATTTTTATCTTCTACACCTTTCATTAAAAAAGTACTCCCAGTTAATGTGGCATGTTTGACGAATTTTTAAACACTTTTGTCGGCAGGTTTCTACGATAAAAAGAATTGGTCAGGGATATGATAATGGTAAAAGTAGAAAGAGGGTGTCCGCGTGTATAAATTTTTCCTTATCATGATTGCTATTGGTTTTCCTTTGTCTGTCCTCGGGTCGCTTCTTCATTGGCCGGTTGTAATGATGTTCATCATATACAGTTTGACGATCGTTGCGCTTGCAAGCTATATGGGGAGGGCGACAGAGAGTATTGCGGTACATACGGGTCCTAGGGTGGGCGGCTTGATCAATGCGACATTCGGAAATGCCGTGGAGTTGATCATTGCATTTTTTGCACTAAAAGCAGGGCTTATAACAGTGGTGCTTGCTTCGTTAACGGGATCCGTTCTTGGAAATCTGTTATTGGTTATGGGGCTTTCGTTTTTTGTAGGAGGATTAAAATTCAAACGCCAAAAGTTTAATGTGTTTGATGCTAGGCATAATTCGGGTTTGTTAGTTTTTGCTGTTCTTGTTGCGTTTGTTATTCCGGAAATTTTTGCACAGGAGATGGGCCCAAGTGATACGTTTGCCCTTAGTGTGGGAATTTCGTTAATCCTGATTTTACTCTATTTGGCGGCACTATTCTTCAAATTAGTGACTCATCGTGGGGTGTATCAATCGTCTGAAACGGAGGGAGCGGCAGAAGAACACGAAACAGCGGAGTGGGGGAAGAAAAAAGCTATCCTGATTCTTTTGTTGGCAACACTTGCGGTAGCGTATGTTTCAGAAAGCCTCGTTCATACATTTGAAGAAGTGGGTGAGGCATTTGGTTGGTCGGAATTGTTTATCGGGGTTATCATCGTGGCAATTGTAGGGAACGCAGCAGAACATGCTTCGGCCATTATTATGGCATACAAAAATAAGATGGACATTGCAGTAGAAATTGCAGTAGGGTCAACGTTGCAAATTGCGATGTTTGTGGCGCCGATACTAGTGCTGATTTCCATCTTTTTTGAAAAGCAAATGGCACTGGTGTTCACGGTACCAGAGCTGATTTCAATGGTAACTGCGGTGCTGCTTGCGATTGTTATTTCCAACGACGGGGAAACGAACTGGTTTGAAGGGGCGACAATCCTTGCAGCCTATTTAATTATGGGGATCGGATTCTTTCTTTTATAGAGTGATTGAGGTTTTGGCATGAACTCGGGGTGTTTTGGCACGAACTCGGCTCATTTCGGCACGAACTTTTGAAATTACACAAAAAAGACTCTGTGCGGTAGGCTGCACAGAGTCCCAAAGCATGTAGGGCTAACTCATCACTTCTAAGTACCAAGGGGTTAAAGCTTTGAACTAAGGAATAAAAAGCTTTATATGTGCACTGTGTAGGTGTAAATCACTCCTTCACTCTAGGGTGTTTATCCGCTTTTTTCCCCTCCTTCGTTTTAGGTATTTATAGTATATAAACACAATCTTATAAATATTCTGATTTATTTAATCTTTTTTTCTTTTTCATATTTTGATGATTCACGCTTACAATGGTAAAGTAGGACAAGTGACAGTAAAATGTAGAGGAGTTATCAGATTGTTTATTAGGTCTTTATTTTATTTAATAGGACTTTTTGTCTTATCCTTCGGGATCAGTTTAACGATAAAATCAAATATGGGGGCCGGAGCGTGGGATGCACTTAACGTGGGACTTTCCACTACATTTGGATTGACCGTAGGGAGCTGGGTGTTCATTGTCGGGATCATCTTGATTGTGATTAATGCTTGGTTACATAAAAGTAAACCCGATTATCTGGCGGTCATTACGATTTTCCTTGTCGGGGTGTTTATCGACTTCTGGTTGATACAGGTGTTAGGCGCATGGATTCCAGTGGGGATGTTTTTCCGTTTTGTTGTCCTTTTAGCCGGAATGGTTATTATGGCGATTGGAATTTCCGCATACCTGCAAGCTAAGTTTCCGGTTATTCCAATTGACAACTTGATGCTTGGGATTCAAAATCGTTTCAAGGTGAAGATGATGACGGCTAAAACAATCGGGGAAGTATTTGCCCTTATTTTTGCTCTTATCTTCAAGGGTCCGATCGGCGTTGGTACGTTTATTATTACGTTTGGGATCGGTCCATTAATTCAGATTTTCTACCCGCGTTTGGAAAACTTATATAAGAAACTGCGACACGAGAGCTGAGGTTAGTTTTCGTGTTTTTTCTTTTGGTAAAAAGTTTCACCTTTCATGGATAATCTGAAATCGCTTCGAAAAAGATAACAGTACATAGATTTCAAGACGATTGAAAGGAGTAATACACATCATGCGCATACTTCAAATTATGTTGGCAGTCTTTATTGCATTTGGTTTTACCATGAGTAGTGTCCAAGCTGAAGAAACAAAAGTAAAAGCTGATAATAAAAAACTGGAGGTACCTAATTCCGTTCTAGACATCTCCAAGGATAACACGTATCCAAACCCGTCACAGGATGTGCCATACCTGCAGCCAAGTGAGCTGTCTCAAGAACTGATTGACTCTTCCAATGTAAAAATTGAAAACCCTAAACTGATCAAGATTTTAAATGAGTCTAACATTTCGCCTTCACCAGTGGCTATCGGCTATCGTGCCACCATCTACCTTGGACAGTGGCCACTGTCATACGAATCCACAGAAACAAGCGTAAACTGGGAATACCAAAAAATCAACACCAATTACACAGATAACCGCGGTGGTAAAGTGCCGCAACAGCTTCACTATCGTCAAGAAGCACAAAAAAGTGTCAAAGGCGGTTTGACTTCCAAAGTGGAGGCGGCTGATGATGTAAAAGAAATGATGATGTTAAAAGCGATGGATAAAACGAAGCTTCCTTTATCCTTCCAGACCATTGTGGGAGCGGGAACGAAAAAGGATCAGGTATATAACATTCCTGTGAAAAAACTAGGCTACCTGTATGCATACTCCCCTGCTGTTAGTGAAAAAGGGAAAATCACTTATGGAGAAGTGTACCTAGTGTTAAAAGGAAAAGAGATGAAAATTGTTGTAAAGAACGTCACCTCACAAGGAATCGGGGCGTGGATTCCGGTTCAGGACCATGTTAGCTTCATTTTTGCAGCGTCCGATCGCCCGAGATAGTATTTTTGCGTTACGCCAGCCTAATTCGATGGGCTGGTTTTTTCCTGTTAAAAGTTGTGATTATTTTACCAGTTTCGATTCTTTTATAAGCTGGGTAATAGAAGGTTACAGAACTTCCACTACCTTGTCGAACGAAAAGCAGCCGCAGACCGAAACTTTTTCCGCCTTCAAGCGTCTTAAAAAGTGAGAATAAAGAGGAGGTCATCAACACGATGATGCACCTGGTATTATTGGTCTTAGGTTTATTTGTTTTGTTAGTTATTGTTCGTACAATGGTCACAGTTGAATTGAGGCAAAAGCCATCTTATATAGAAAACGAAGATAAACACCATGCTATTTTGCTGCTTTGGGGTGTAGGAATCATTTTTTTACTTTTGTTCATTCCATATCAAGCATGGCAATTAACAGGAAGCTCGCGTGAATGGGACGGTGCGTTAGTCTTAGGCTCAAGCTTGATGGGAATTGTATTGATAAGTTTAGGGTTCTATTGCGCACTGAAGGGCAAAAGACTTAAAGCGAGAGTGCCAACCACTTGAATTTCGACCTAAAAGAAAGCCTGGGAGTTGGTGCCCCAGGCTTTTGCTTATTTGGTCAATTTTGTTTCGCGCACGGTAAAATCCGTGGTTGGATAGTACGCATTTTTCACTAATATGTTAGGTCCAAGACAGGCAACCGCTGGACAGTGACAGTCAAGTTCTTTTGCAATGGAGGTATCTTTCCATTTTTCATAGGCCGTTGGCAGGTCTGTGGTTTGAATGTTTCCAAGAGGAGGCGTATCGCCAAAGTCTGTAACGATGATGTCGCCGTTGAAAATATTCACATTCAAGCGAGAGCGGCCGTCCGGGTCATTTCGAACTGTCACATTTTTTGCCTCATAGACTCGTTTCAGTAATTCACGATCTTCCGGATTATCACTGCAAGGATAGAACGGAAGCGTGCCAAATAACATCCATGTATCTTCATCACGCATATCAAGTAGACGATGTATCGCCTCACGCATTTCATTAAGCGTTAGAACTTCCATACCGCTAGCGAAATCGCTTGGGTACATAGGGTGCACCTCATGCCTTTGGCAGTTCATCTCCTCCACAATTTGCTTATGGATATGCTCGATATGCGGAAGTGTCCGTTTATTCAGCATCGTTTCTGCTGACACAATAACACCTGCGGCAGTCAGCGCCTTTGAATTTTCAATCATACGCTCAAAATACTTTGCACGCTGATCATACGTCGGTTTACGGTCCATCATCGCAAATCCGCCTTCCACAAAGTCATCCATCGTACCCCAGTTATGAGAAATATGTAACACATCTAGGTAAGGAATGATTTTCTCGTATCTGGCTAAATCTAACGTTAAGTTCGAATTAATTTGCGTACGCACACCGCGTTCATGCGCATATTTTAACAGTGGCACGACATACTCGTTCACCGACTTCATGCTCATCATCGGCTCGCCGCCCGTGATGCTGATCGAACGAAGTCGTGGAATTTCTTCCAGGCGTTGAATAAGCAATTCTATCGGCAAAGCCTTAGGGTCTTTTGGCTGCAAAGTATAACCGACCGCACAGTGTTCACAGCGCATATTACAAAGCGTTGTCGTTGTAAACTCAACGTTTGTCAGTTCCATTTGGCCGTATTCTTTTACATCTAAATAAGCTTCCCATGGATCATAGGAAGGGGTAATTGGTGGTAGTATGGTTGTCTTCATCGTAAACTCCTTTATCTAAAAAACCTTACCCATCATTGTATCATGATTCAAGGGATTGCAGACCGGGAAATTTCATGTGAAGGTTGCCTGGAGTGCTACAGTGCGGTAGTATAAAGAAAAACTTACAGGAATAACAGAAAGGTGCGATTATCATGGGTAAAGCAACAGAAAACAAAGATTCCCAAGTCGATTACTTGAAAAATAGATTGAATATGTTTTTGGAGGTTGTGGATTCCTTGGATCCAGAATCAACGGATGTTGAAGACATTGACCGCCTGATTCAGATGCTCGATGATTTAGAAGGGAAGTATAATCAGTTTAAGAAAGATTGGGAATAAGGATAAGGCAAGGCTAAAGACTTGATAGCCATACTAAATGGATGTCCCCACCTCTTTAAAGAAGGTTTAAAGACCTTCTAAAATAGAATAAGTATTGCGAGAAGTCTTTATAAAGGGTATAAAGACTTCTTTGCGTTTAAAAAGGGTTAGGAGAGGTCTTGATGACGTGTATGAAGACCGTTTGGAGCATCATAACGGTTTGAAAGTGTCTTCATAAAGGTTATGAAGACTCTTTGGACTGGAAAAAGTCTGTGAAAGTGTCTTCACAGCGGGTATGAAGACATTTTCAAGTAGAAAAAACGCCCGAAGAGGTCTTCAATCTTTTCAAGTAACGCGACCATCCCGAGAGGATTCTCCTATTTCTTAACCATCCTATAAACCTCTAACAACTCCTCTACAGACACCCCATCAATTTTCATGCCGGAAATGTCACATTCGTTAATCTCCACGTCATTCATCTTACAATTCTTAAACCGCGTCCCCATCAACTCACAGCGCTCAAAGCTTACCGGTGCACCTTCAACAGAGGTATCGCTAAATGCCATACCACTCATTTCCACATGCTTCACCCTGCTTCCGGAAAGATTCAAATCAGCAATCAACGTATCTTGAAAATTGATGTTCTGGAATTTTGAACGGCTTAAATTTATGTTGTTGAAATGAGCTCCAGCTAATGTGCTATTATTGAATGCACTGTTTGCTAAATTCGCCTGATAAAAGGTCGCACCTTCCAAGTTGCAGGATTCAAATTCATTTTCCACAGCGGTCGTATAAGTCTTAATCCGCTTGATGTAACACACCTCATCCTCTGTTTCAAATGTACGCTCAAAGCCCATCTTTTCATAAAAATGAAGATTGCCTTTTTGTCTAGAGGAAGTTTCTAAATCCCAAGTTGTCACAGAGGGATGTGCCTTTTCCACTAACCTAATTACTTCAGAACCGAATCCTTTACCTTGATGAGCAGGGTCAATAAAGATTCGATCAATCCGACCGTAACGGCTTACTGTTAGCGTTAAAATAATCCCACCGATAAGTTGCTCTCCCACTAGAACTTTGTAGTAAGTAAGCTCTTCTATCATGTAACGAGTAGTTTGCACGGAATCGTAGCCAGGCGGTTGTATATTATAGTCCACAATATGTGAGTCCAACGAGCCAAGCCAGTGAAGAGCTTCCTCATCAAAAGTTCTTTTCATCAAAGCAGTCAATTGATCTGCATCTTCTAGTCTTACTGGTAAAAGTGTAATTTGTGCCATATTAGTTTCTCCCATCTCTCTGGTCTCTATTTTTCACTTTACCACAAAAATCCAACTGGCATTAGGGTTTTGGTGGAATCGGTTACAAAGTGCTTTATCCTTCTAATTAGAACAAGTATAATGAGGGATGTATAAAAGAAACGTAGATAACTTTTCAACTGGGGATAGGAGAGGGAGTTAAAGATGAATAAATTATATGAGAGCATGTATGACTTGATCGTAGAAACCTCTACAAAGCTGCCTAAAGATGTGCGTCGTGCGATTGCGAAAGCAAAGCTTGGCGAAAGTGCCGGTACACGTGCAGCGATGTCACTTGCGACAATCACGAATAACATTACAATGGCAGATGAAAATGTGTCTCCAATTTGCCAAGACACAGGACTGCCTACATTTAAAATAAAAACACCTGTTGGCGTAAACCAACTCGAAATAAAAAAGGTAATTAAAGAAGCGATTGTTCAGGCAACAAAGGATGGGAAGTTGCGCCCGAATTCTGTGGACTCTTTAACTGGTGCAAACAGCGGGGACAACCTAGGCGATGGAGTTCCTGTCATTAAATTTGAACAATGGGAAAAAGATTATATTGATGCTCGTCTTATTTTAAAAGGAGGCGGCTGTGAGAACAAGAATATCCAGTACAGCTTGCCATGTGAGCTTGAAGGACTTGGTCGTGCGGGCCGTGACCTTGATGGTATCCGTAAATGTGTGATGCATTCTGTGTACCAGGCACAAGGACAAGGCTGTAGCGCCGGCGTTATAGGGGTTGGAATTGGTGGCGACCGTACTTCCGGTTATGAACTTGCGAAAGAACAACTTTTCCGTAGCCTTGATGATGAAAACACAGTACCTGAGTTGAAAGAACTTGAAGAGTATGTGATGGAAAATGCCAATAAACTCGGTATCGGAACAATGGGCTTTGGCGGCGAAACGACATTGCTTGGCTGTAAGGTTGGGGTTGCGCACCGTATCCCAGCAAGTTTCTTCGTATCAGTTGCTTACAATTGCTGGGCGTATCGTCGTCTAGGAGTGAAAATCAGTCCGGAAACTGGTGAAATCAATGAGTGGTTGTATCAAGAAGGGGAAATGATTGACTTCTCCAAAGAGTTGGCAGAGCAAGAAGAAGTGGCAGCAACTTCTGAAGCTAGTGAAATCGTTCTGGAAGCGCCGATTACGGAAGAGAAAATTCGTTCTTTAAAAGTGGGAGACGTGGTGCGCATCAATGGAAGAATGTACACTGGCCGTGACGCGATCCATAAACACTTAAGCGACAATGATGCACCAGTTGATCTAGACGGTCAAATCATTTATCACTGTGGTCCAGTTATGCTTAAAGATGACGAAGGAAACTGGCATGTAAAAGCAGCTGGCCCAACGACAAGTATTCGCGAGGAGCCTTACCAAGGAGATATCATGAAGCGCTTTGGTATCCGCGCTGTCATGGGTAAAGGCGGAATGGGTGCGAAAACGTTAAAGGCGTTAGAAGAGCATGGTGGCGTTTACTTAAATGCAATCGGCGGAGCGGCACAATATTATGCGGACTGTATCAAAGGTGTGGACGGTGTAGACCTGATGCAGTTTGGTATTCCAGAAGCAATGTGGCACTTGAATGTGGAGGGCTTTACAGCCGTAGTAACAATGGATTCCCATGGAAACAGCTTGCATGCGGATGTGGAGAAGTCTTCTTTAGAGAAGCTTACGCAGTTTAAGGATAGAGTGTTTAACTGATTTTTGTAGGATTGGCGGTTCGGTGACCATACTGGTTGCCGAGCCTTTTTTTGATTCTAGAGCGGGAATGGATGGAAGGTTGTGTCATTATTTCCCGGTAAATGTCGATTGGCATGTATTGCGGCAGTTTCGGACAGTATTTGGCTTCCTTTCGCTTGTATTTAGAGGATTTCCGCTTGTATTGGCCTGCACTTGGACAGTATTTCCTAATTTTTCGACAGTAAGTTAAATGCAGCCCCCAAATTGGAAAACAATACACCGTATCAAACCCTAATACCAAACGAAACATAATAGTAGCTAGTAATCATGGAAGGGAGGAAACATCATCATCATGCGAAAATTACTTCATATCCTAACCATAACTGTTGTTGCGCTTTTTGTTATTCCGCATTTAAGCCATGCGAACAACTATTCCACAACAACCCTGCACTGGGGATTCAAAAAGAGCCAAAACCACGAGCCTCCTGATGCAGGACATAAATACAATGAACTTTTAAGAAAACATAATGCTTTTTACGTTGGAGATACAAACAAAAAAGAAATATATCTTACCTTTGATAATGGCTATGAAAATGGATATACCGAAAAAGTATTGGACGTACTTAAAGAGAAAAAAGTACCTGCCGCTTTTTTCGTAACAGGGTATTACCTGAAAGATCAGCCTGAACTAGTCAAACGTATGGTCAATGAAGGACATATTGTTGGCAATCACAGCTGGCATCATCCTGATATGACGCAAGTAAACGATGTTCGCTTTAAAAAAGAACTCGACATGATCAAAGAAGAGTACAAGAACATTACAGGGCTAGATAACATGACATACCTGAGACCGCCTAGAGGAACGTTCAGTGACCGGACCTTGGCGCTTGCCAATCAGATGGGCTATCAGCATGTGTTTTGGTCCTTGGCATATGTTGATTGGTACACGGACCAGCAAAAAGGCTGGAGATATTCCTATGACAACATCATGGCGCAAATACATCCTGGAGCGATACTTTTACTGCACACGGTCTCCAAGGACAATGCAGAAGCAATGGAAAAGGTCATTGACGACCTTCGTAAACAAGGCTATGAATTCAAAAGTCTGGATGAAATTGCTGCAAAACATACTATTCCCAATCCCATATTGCTTATTCAAGAAAACTGACTCCTTTGCACTTTTGCAATGGAGTTTTTTCGTGTACTCTACTCCGCATATCAATTTTCAACTTCCCTTGTTTGGCAACACACCAGAAAGCCGTTATAATTGGGAAAGTATATTAAAGGACGGTGGGGAAATTGGTTAAAATAAAGATAAATGGACCATACAATTTTGACAGAGTGTTGCAACGGCTTTCCATTGATCCGCTAATGGCCATCCATTCAACAGAGCGTTTTGTAAAAGTCCCGATGTACCAAGAAGAATCACCGATTGTTGTAAAGGTACAGGCGACTGGTACGAAGCAGAACCCGAGCTTTGAATTATCCAGTAGTGCGATGGTAACCGAAAAGGAAATCCAGCACCTCAAGGCTATTTTCCAATGGGACAAACCGCTTCAAGAAATCAGTAACCATTTTGCCAAAACAGATCTCGCCACTATTTTCCAAGAGCACGAAGGGACGCCGCTCGTACTCGATTTTGATTTGTATCACTGCTTAATGAAATGCATTATCCATCAGCAGGTCAATATGAAATTTGCGCACACTTTGACACAACGGTTTGTTCATACATTCGGTTTTGAAAAAGAGGGAGTTTGGTTCTACCCGAAGCCTGAAGATGTTGCAACGCTTGACTACGAGCAAATCACAGAACTAAAAATGAGCCGCAGAAAAGCGGAATATATTATAGACACCTCCAAACTGATTGCAAGTGGAGAATTGCCACTATACAGCTTGGACAACATGTCAGATGAAGAGATTTTGAAAAAACTTATTAAAGTAAGAGGAATTGGCCCTTGGACTGTTCAAAACCTGCTTCTATTTGGACTCGGCAGGCCGAATCTATTTCCTATCGCAGATATTGGCATCCAAAATGCCTTGAAAAAACTAAAAGGACTCGACCAAAAGCCTACTGTTTTGCAGATGCAGGAGTGGGCGAAGGACTGGGAACCATATTTAAGCTATGCATCCCTTTATCTTTGGAGAAGCATCGAACCGCAAGTTGAGGAGTTAGTGAAATGAAAACGAAGAAACCATATAATAAGCAACAACAATCCAATGTCGATATGAAAGTGGGACAGACTTTTCCGCTTACGATTAAGCGTCTGGGAATTAATGGAGAAGGTGTGGGTTATTTTAAAAAGCAAGTTGTATTTGTCCCGGGTGCACTGCCAGAAGAAGTGGTTGTAGCGGAAGTGACAGATGTGAAAAACAAGTTTGCGGAAGCTAAAATTAAAAAGATCCGCAGCAAATCCCCACATCGAACCACACCGCCATGTCCGATTTATGAGCAATGCGGAGGCTGTCAGCTGCAACATCTGAAATACGATCAACAGCTGACCTTAAAGCGAGACATTGTCATTCAGTCATTGGAGCGTCACACGAAATTGAATGTTAGCAAACTAGACATCAAACCGACCATCGGCATGGAAGACCCGTGGTATTACCGAAATAAGAGTCAATTCCAGGTTGGCAAGCAAAAGGAGAAAGTGATCGCAGGCCTTTATGGTGCCAACTCGCACAAGTTGATTGATATCGATAATTGTATCGTCCAGCACAGTGCCACAACGGAAGTGACGAACACTGTCAAAAAGATTCTGCAGGACTTTAATATTCCTGTTCAAAATGAGAAAAAAGGGCAACCCTCTGTTCGCACCATCATGACAAGAGTAGGGTTTTCCACAGGGGAAATTCAGGTTGTTCTGATTACGACAGATGAAAAACTGCCTCGCAAACAGTTAGTAGTAGAAGAAATCCAAAAAAGTCTTCCAAAAGTGAAGAGCATCATGCAAAACGTAAACGGTAAAAAAACTTCCCTTATTTTCGGGGAAGAAACGATTCATTTGAGCGGAGAAAAAGTGATTCAAGAAACACTTGGAGATGTATCTTTTGAGCTGAGCGCACGCGCATTCTTCCAGCTCAACCCTGTCCAGACTGTAAAATTGTATGATTTGGTGAAAGAAGCGGCACAATTGACAGGAAAAGAAAAAGTCGTTGATGCATATTGTGGAGTCGGAACCATCGGACTTTGGCTCGCAGAAGGCGCCGGAGAGGTTCGCGGTATGGACACCATTGCAGAATCCATTGATGATGCGAAGGAAAACGCCAAACGCCATGGTTATACCAACATGAAATATGTTGCAGGTAAAGCGGAGAAATGGCTGCCAAGATGGGTAAAAGAAGGCTGGAGACCAGATACAATAGTTGTGGATCCACCACGTACAGGCCTGGACGAAACATTCATGAAGACCGTTCTTGACGTAGAGCCGAAGAATTTCGTCTACGTATCCTGTAATCCATCCACACTTGCCAAAGATATTCAGTTCCTTAGCAAAAAGTATAAAGTGGACTGGATCCAACCTGTGGATATGTTCCCTCAAACCGCTCATGTGGAGTGCTGTGCACTACTAACTTATGAGGGAAAATAAATAAAAGATGTAATAGTGAGTTAAGGGCCTTTCTAAGCAATTGAAAGGCTCTTTTGTTATAAAAAATTTAGACCAGAAGATTATATCTGTAAAGACATTTATCAAATTCTATAAGTGAAAAATGGGAGATTTTAGTGAACATGAGGTGAAAACTCATGCAAACTTTAAATAAATCGTGTACTATTAATCTATAAAAATAACTGTGGCGAGGTATTGACATGATAATGAAAAAGGAAATTACAGTAGGCGATGTTGATCTGAAATGGGATCTGGAAACTGGACAAGTCCTCTTTGATGGTGGAGACGTGGTATTCTTTTGGGTCTCCGCTATGAAAACATTTTTTGATACCATCAGGGAGATTTCGGGTATAGAAGCAACGAATCTGGTACTAGAAACCACAGGTTACCGTCAAGGAATAATCGTTGGCGAAGGATTTCGTGATTTAAAGAATATTAACATGAGCAACGTGGTTCAATGGATAAGAAACACGTATGCACCTGCCGGATGGGGAAAAGTTGAAATCATAAAAATGAATGAAGAGGAAAATACCTTTACCTTACATATACAAGATGACTGGGAATATAAGATGAACAGTCTGGATCATCACAAATTTACTGGCATCTTTGTGCCTTGTCACTATGCCGGAGTGTTTGCAGGGCTATTTGGGAGAAATTACTGGTATAAAATCATTCAGCACCAGAATGACCAAAATGTAAATACCATTGTGGAATACTATCCTTCCGATGTAAATGTAGAACACAATATACATGAGCTTTCTAGGAGGAAGGAAGCGGAGCAGATTTCCCAGCTTGAGAGAATGGTGGAAGAGAAAACAAAAATGCTGCAGGCACTCGTCAAGGAACTTTCTTCCCCGATGATTCCGGTACTCGATGGAATCGTGGTAGTACCATTAATTGGCACATTCGATGAAGACCGTGCAGAGGATCTGATTGAAAATACACTCACTAGATTGGGCGAATTCCAAACACAGTATCTGCTGCTGGATCTTACCGCCTTTAACAACGATATATCTGAATATACGGCAGATCTCATTGATAAATTGGGTTCCGCCGCAAAGCTCCTCGGCACAGAAGTTATCCTGGTGGGCATTTCTGCAAAACTTGCTATGGTCATCTCTAAAACCATGACCAATCTTAGGAAATATGAATGCCTGCAAACACTCCAGCATGGCATCTACTACGCCCTTGGCAAAAGCGGGCGTCGGGTCGTATAAACTACGCATTATTGAAGCTTATCAGGGACGATAGGCTTTTTTATTTTTGATACTGCTCTACAAGGGAATAAACACTGGCAATGTGAATACAGGGAAGTCTATAAAAAACAATTTAGGAGTATGGATAATTTCAAAATTGGTATAGTGCTATTCGTAGCAGAAGAGTCCTTTTCAGGGGGGATATATCGTCTGTTAATAAAATTTTAAAAGCGCACAATCTCTCCATTGAAATAATAGGGGTTCGTGATATCGAAGAGGCAATTAAGTGGATAAAAAAGGTTAATGGTGATGGATGGAGAAAAAATAATTCCACTAGGCAAGTGGAGAGCCTGCTACGCTCCTTACCCCATTTTCCATTGGAAAAAGACCACCGGCGAGCCGCTCTCATGGTATGCACACTACCGCTTCACATTCACATCCACCGGAGGCGCGCTCACAATTTCATAGGTGGCAGAGGCGAGCTCGACTTTTCCGTTACTCTGTTCGATTTCCTCCAGAATCCCGGTGAAAAGCGCATCTTTCATGATTCGGCGCTTTTTGTATTCCACCACATAACGGAGGGTGAACTGGACCCAGTTATCATTTACGGCTAACGTAACCATGGGTTTTGTTGTGGCATCCTCAATGACGAACTTCCGGTTCATCCTCTCCCAGTATTCCCCGGCATCTAGACTGTACTCTTCTGTTTTTTCCATGGCCATGTTGTAGATTAATTTCCTGGCATACGTATAATCACTCCCAAATCTAACGGGAATCGTAAGCTCATCCCATAAAAATGGGAAATCCGTGGAATAATTATACACGGGCTGGGTGTAAACGAAGCTGTTGGCAATTTTCACGATCCGGCCATTGTATAAGTCGCCATTTACCCATTGGCCGGCCTCCATCACCGTCGTTCGAAGGACCCCGATATCAATGACATCCCCGGTGACCCCACCGAGTTGCACCCGATCCCCTGTCTTGAACATACCGCCAACCAGGATGGTCAGCCATCCGGCAATACTTGCAATCACTTCTCGCAGAGAAAAGGCGATTCCTGCACTGGCCACCCCGAGAACCACCGTGATGCCACCAAGCATATCGCTGTAAAGAATTCCAAGGAAAATGACAGCGAGGATATACCCGAATATATTCATTGTCTTTCTCGTTTTATACCAGTTGCTGTGGTCCTTCACATAGCGCTGAACACTTTTTCTCAGCCCGGTAATGATAAAGGTGATTATGAGAATTCCCAGTAATGCAATCAGGAACTTGGTTATGGTCGTATTCGACAAGGTGTTATCCAGAAGTTCATTCATATGTCGTCTCCTCTAAAAGTCTTTATGTAAAACTAGTACCCGAGAGAAGAGGACGCAAACCAATTTGATGGGCCAGAAACTGAAGTAGCAAAAAAGGGGCGGATCGGGGACAGGAGAAAAAATAGCGCAACCTTGGGCAACATAAATAGGCAGCGAATTTCCTGAATGAAATTCACTGCCTTACCTGTCCCTTGCCTAGACCGCTTTTTCCTTTAATCGTACCTTTTGGGACATGGCATTATTGTAGATAATCCGTCTTAATCGCTGCAGGTCGCCCTTAAAAAGAAACTTTTTTGGCAGAATCACCGCTTTATTTTTGGATACATAGAAAAGGAACATTTCATCATATTCCTTGATGGTAATTATATCATCCCATTCAAAATAGGTTTCCGATCTCCTGACTTTCTGATGAATGCCGTCCTCGTTGATGGTAATGGAGATTTCACTTTTTATCAGAGTGTCACTTTTATATTCCTTGGCTGCACGCTTTTTAATCGCTAATGGTAAGATTGCAGTCAGGATACCCCACATTATAGGAATAAAAACGATGGAAAAAAGGATGTGGGAGTCCATAAATATGTATGTGAAACAGGCATAGGCTATAGAAACAATAATGGAGAGGATCCGCAACTGTTTTTTTGTATGATAAACATTGTAGGTTTGGTACATCTCCTGGCTGATTAATCCGCTGACTGACACTTCTTCTTTATTTTCCAAATTACCACTCCTTTTCCTTTATGGTAACATGAAAGGGCAAGGCGTGGTCAGCAAAATGATGAAAAAGATAAGTGCTTTTTTACTGGTATAAATGGTTGCGGTTTAAAGCCCGGGAGCAGAGATAGCCTCTGCTCATTCTCCTACAAGGATAGGGGTTTCAGGGCGCTCGTTTCATCCACATGAATGAACGCATCATACCGATCCGACATCCGGGAGGGTACGTAATTTCCGTACTGTTCCGCCTCCGGGTGATAGACGACGCCGATCGCACGGTGGCCGATGGTTTCCTGGAAAAGGTCCCGGTTTTCTTCGGTGAACATAAGGTATTTATTATTGGCTCCAGAATGGTGAAGAATCGCTTCCCAGCTGTCTGATCTTGCAGCAGGAACCTTCATCTTCTGATAAGTTTCTCCCCATCTATCCGCTGCAATGACGGAGCCCTGATACGTTCCGAAACCAACTGCATAGACATTCCCGCTTCCATACTTCTCCCGTGCCAGCTGTCCGACATTGACCATTCCTTCTCTTGCCATGCTGGTGGCCCGTGCATCCCCGATATGGGTGTTGTGCTCCCAGATGATTCCTTTGGCTTCCTTGCCATAATAGCTCTTGATATAATCAAGCGACTCGACCATATGCCTGTCCCTGATATTCCAGGATTCACTGTCATTGGTGACCATTGTATGGTAGTAAGACTCGGCATTCCTTGCAACAAGGGAGTTCACCTGCATATTTAACGAGGACTCCGGATCATTTCCGTAGGTTTTCCTGTTCTTTTGGATGGTGTGAAAAATATCGGATATCTGTTGCAGGCAATCCTCTTCATAAAAGGCGGAGGATATCGCATACTTTTCCGCTTGCCGGTGATAAGGTTCGAAGCAGTCAAATGCATTCTTTGCCTTTTCCACATCCGGTGAATCGATCTTTTCCAAATAAGAAATGATCGCCTCCATCGACTCCCAAAGGCTGTAGACATCCATGCCGTAAAATCCCACCTTCTTCTCCTGTGCTGCCTGTTTTTCATTAAAGGAGAACAGCCAGTCGATGAGGGGAAGGATCTCCTCGTTGGCCCACATCCAGGTCGGCCAGCGGTTGAAAGCTTTTACAGCATCCCTGCTGCTTGTAATCTCCGGGGCATTTCCCTTAATATAGCGGTTCACTTCAAAGCAGGATGGCCAGTCCCCTTCCACAGCCACAAAGGAAAAACCATGGTCCTCTATCAGCCTTTTCGTGATCTCCGCCCGAATCGAATAGAACTCAGAAGTCCCATGGCTCGCTTCCCCGAGCAGGACATACTGGGCATCAGCTGCCCTTTTAATCAAAGGCTCCAAATCATCCGTATTGGTAAAAGGTGCAGCATGCTGGCGGATTGACTCCGTCAGGTTTGTATGAACTTTTAGCATCAACATCACCCCCTCCTGCTCTTACTATTCCCGCAAATAGGAAACTAAAAATAAAAGGTTGGACAGTGTATCAAACACCCATCCAACTTTAGCGCTGCCGCTTACTCGCCTTTCAAAGGCAGCTCCCTGCCCGTCGCTCCCACGGAATCCACCGTAACATCCTTATCCATGTGTCTAGTGTTCTCCCGATGATTATTCTCATCCCCGCCAAGATAATGGGACTTATGCTTCTGCTGTATCTTATTGAACTTATCGAAATTTTCATTAACCAATAGCTGTTCCTCCTTCATATACGGATAACAATCCCTAGTATGAATAGGGGAGGGGATTATTATGCGTGTTGGAGGAAGAGCAGGGGCGCGAATGTTGTCAAAATATACGTGTTAAGCAAAAGGCCCGGCAACACGTCAGGCGATGCTGGAAAATCAGGGCATGGAGAGGAACGGAAGAAGTATTATTACGGTAACCGAAATGTCACAATAACAGGTAAATTAGTTACAATGAAGAGCTGAAAGTTACAATAACCTCCAAAAAAGTTATAATATCCATCAAAAAGTTGCAATCATAACATATGTTCAGGGAAATGGGAGTAAAGATTCTCCAATTATTTTGATGAGGGAAAGGAATAAAAGAGAAGTCCCCTTCGAATTGAAAAAAGGGACTCCTAAAAGTTAATTTTAAGATTGAGCGACGAACGATTGTGGAACATTATTAATTGGACATTTCTTGTATTAAACAATAAACTCACAGCACCAAATGTGTTCCACATATACTTAGGACATGTGGAAAGTGTCGCTGTCATGCATATTAAATCATAGTTATATTTGTAGGATAGAGGAGCGGGAGTTAACCTGTCCCTCTTTTTTGTTATACCAAGGGCAGTGAAAGGTATTGCATATCTGATGTTAGTAAATTCTATTCTGCTTTATATAAATATCCTCCATCCGTTGCAATATGCTATTAAGCTAAGTAAACTGTATATATGAAAATGATTTCATGTACTTGAACAGTGGAGTGATCGTTAAGTGGCTACCATATCAGATGTTGCAAAATTATCAGGATTATCGAAGGCAACGGTTTCCCGTGTAATAAATAATCATCCTTATGTTTCTGAAAAGAAGAGAGCGCTAGTACAAAAAGCAATGAAAGAGCTTGGATACACACCCAACCCTTCCGCAAGAAGGCTGAGAGGTCAGTTAACAACGACATTAGGCGTGATTGTCCCCCGAATTGTGAATCCATTCTTTGCACATTTAATAAACGCTATTGAGCAAGCAGCCTATAAAAAGGGTTATCAAGTTTTGATTTGTCAGAGTTATGAAGATAAACAAAAAGAATTAGCATTCTTAGATTTATTAAAAACAAAGCAAGTAGACGGAATTGTTATGACTTCAATTGAAAATGATTGGGCGGTTGTATCGTCATATAATGAATATGGGCCTATTATGTTATGTAATGATTACGTAAATCAAAAAGAAGTTCCAATGATTCGCCTTGATCAATTAAAAGGAGCTTATACAGGTGCGAACCATTTAATTGAACGGGGGCATCAAAAAAATAGCATACTGTACAGGTGGATTATTTGATGAAGAGGGAAAAGGGAAAGATCGTAATCAGGGGTTTCAAAAAGCACTAAGTGAGGCGGGAATTAAGATTAATCCAAAATGGATTTTTATTGATCAACATACGATTGAAGACGGAAAACACGTACTAAGGCAGATTTTAGAGATGGAAGATCGCCCAACTGCTATTTTTACCGGGAGTGATCAAGTGGCAGGTGGAATTATCTTGGAAGCAAAAGATCATGGTTTAACGATTCCTGATGACTTAGCTGTTATTGGGTTCGATGATCAACCAATTGCCGAAATAGTAAATCCTAAATTAACCACCATTCGCCAACCTGTTGATCTTATGGGAGAACAATCAATAAATATTATGATTCAAATGCTAGAGAATCCAGAAATGGAGATAAGAAATTACGAGCTTCCAATAGAATTAGTTGTACGACAATCGACATAATGTGTAAGTGCTCCGTAATTTAACAAAACAAAGTGAAACCTATGGATTGTTTCACTTTGTTTTGATAGACGGATTCCGGGCGATTGTGGTATTTAGGAGTATTTTTGAGTGTTCTGTATAATTTTGGAATGTAGCAATGTCCAAGAAAGCGTTGACAGATTTTGAAAATGAAAAGTATAATAAAAGACAGAAAACGGTTCCATAACCAAAATGGATTTTTAAAGTATAGGTTAATAGTCGATGCAAGACATTTTTTTTCTTGTTAAATGAAACCGATATCATATACACGCCAGTGTTGAGGTTGTCCTGTTGGTTTGAATGTAACAAAGTAACGTTGCATAATTACTAGCTTTATATAACTGCATATTTTTTTGAAGGGTTATGAAACCGATATCATAACTAGAATTTATTTTATGGAGGAAACAACATGGAAAAGAAATGGTGGCAAAAGGAAGTAATCTATCAAATTTATCCGAAGAGTTTCTATGATTCAAATAATGATGGAATAGGAGATATTAAAGGCATTACGCAAAAACTAGATTATTTACAGTCATTAGGAATTACGATGGTATGGATTTGTCCTATTTACAAATCACCTATGGCTGATAATGGATATGATATTTCAGATTACTATCAATTAAATCCAGAGTTTGGAGAAATGAAAGACCTGGATGAGTTAATTGATAAGGCTAGTGAAAAAGGGATGAAGGTTGTCCTTGATCTTGTTATCAATCATACTTCGGATGAACATCCATGGTTTCAAGATCTACTTCAGCATCCAAAGACAAGTAAGTATAGAGATTATTATATTTTGAAATCAGGAGAAAATGGTCAACCTCCTACTAACTGGCGCTCTGTTTTTGGTGGAAGTGTATGGGAGCCTTTGCCTAATACAGATGAGTATTATTTCCATTCATTTGATGTGAAGCAACCCGATTTAAATTGGGAAAACAAAGAAGTCAGAGAAGCGTTATATAAAATGGTGAATTACTGGCTGGACAAAGGGATTGCTGGTTTTAGGGTAGATGCAATAACATTTATTAAGAAAGATCAAAACTATGGCAATCTTCCTGCTGATGGAGTCGATAGGCTTGTCAAATGTACTAAGAAGGCCCGTAATCAGCCAGGAATTGAAGAATTTTTACATGAATTAAATGACGAAACATTTTCTAAATATAATTGTGTAACAATTGGCGAAGCTCCAGGGGTTCCTTATGAACAATACGGGGATTACATCGGCGACAATGGATACTTCTCAATGATTTTTGATTTTAGATATGCAGACCTTGATGTTGCTTCTGGAAGTGAGTGGTTTAGAAGAGTTGATTGGAATGTACTAGATTTCAAGAATTTACTCTTTACGAGTCAAAAGGAAATCCAAAAAGCTGGTTGGGGAGCGAACTTTTTAGAGAATCATGATCAGAACAGATCGATCAGCAAGTATATAAAAGAAGAGGAGAACCGAAACTTTCATTCAGCGACCATGCTGGGAGCAATGTTTTTCTTTCTTCGGGGAACACCTTTTATCTACCAAGGTCAGGAAATTGGCATGACAAACTTTGAACGTAAAAATATTGAAGAGTTTGATGACATCTCGAGCATTGATCAATATTACCGTTCTATGAAAGAAGGCTTTAGTGAAGAAGAAGCACTTTACTTTATTAATTTACGAAGCCGTGATAATTCTAGAACACCATTTCACTGGAGTAACAAGGAATATGGTGGGTTCTCAGAAGTTAAGCCTTGGTTAGGGATGAACGAGAATTACACAAAGATCAATGTGGAACAACAAGAGCAAGATCCTAATTCAATTTTGCAGTTTTATAAAGAAATGATTAAAGTTAGACAGTCGAGCGATGCAAATCAATGCTTAATATATGGAGGAATTGAACCTATCTTAGAAAATCATCCGACAATTGTTGCCTATAAACGAAAGCTCGGGAATGAAGAAGTTGTTTGCTATTTCAACTTTTCGTCTAAGGATCAAAAAGTTGAATTTGAACATGGTAATTATGATGTTCTCTTAAACAATCACAAAGAAGAACAAGAGTCCCTATTCGAACCATTATCTTCATTAAAACCTTACCAAGCACTAATACTCCAAAAGAAAGAAGCGGGTTACAATGAGTGAAAATAAATACGAACGTATAGGAAAAGAACTGATTCAAGTCATCGGCGAAGATAATATAGAATCGTATGTTCATTGTGCAACAAGACTACGATTTTCTGTTAAAGATCGGAAAAACATTGATGATGAGGCCATTGAAAAAATAGATGAGGTGAAAGGCGTATTTTATAATGCTGGTCAATATCAGGTTATTTTAGGTACTGGAACTGTCAATAAAGTCTATTTGGCTTTAAGAGGAGGTCGGCAGGATGAAGAGGTGGAGCAAGAGTCCTCGTCTTCTAATAATGAAAAGGGAATTAGGAGGGCTGTTCGAACGTTAGCTGATATCTTTATTCCAATTATCCCGATTATTGCTGCAACGGGTTTATTCCTTGGTCTAAAAGGTGTTTTGACAAGTGATGCGTTCTTAGGGTTAATTGGAAAGAGTATCAATGACATTCCTGAATATCTTTTAACACTAATATCTGTTCTAACAGATACAGCATTTGCTTTTTTGCCAGCTTTAATCTGTTGGTCTGCTTTTAGAAAATTTGGTGGTATGCCTATTATAGGTTTTGTACTTGGATTAATGCTAGTTTCTCCTGCACTGCCAAATGCATATGCAGTAGCAGACATTAACAGTGGGGTAGAACCTATAAATGCTTTTGGTTTCATCCCGATTGTTGGGTATCAAGGTAGTGTGTTAACAGCTTTAGTTGTGGGGTTCCTTGGAGCGAAACTTGAGAGAAAGTTACGCGCTGTCATGCCAAATGCATTAGACTTAATCTTTACTCCGTTCTTTGTTTTGCTTTCTATGATGATTGCTGGTTTACTAATTTTAGGACCGTTGTTACATTTACTAGAAGCGGGATTAGTAACAGTTGTAACCCAGCTTATAGATATTCCTCTTGGTATTGGAGGATTATTGATTGGCTTTATTTACCCATTAGCGGTTATGACGGGGATGCACCATTTGTTTATTATGATTGAAACTACTATGCTTGCTAACACGGGCTTTAACCCTTTAATTACTCTATGTGCGATGTACGGCTTTGCCAATGCTGGTACATGTTTAGGGATTACAGTGAAAGCGAAAAAAAGTACAGTAAAGGTTACAGGATTGAGTGCAACAGCTACACAATTACTCGGTGTTAGTGAGCCAGCTTTATTTGGTGTCGTTATGAGGTATAGCATGAAACCGCTTTATGTTATGCTTGCCTGTTCAGCTGTAGGAGGTGCTATTCTCTCACTATTAAATGTTCAAGCAAATTCATACGGATTAGCTGTTGTTCTTTCCCCCCTCATGTACATTTATGATTGGAGTCAGCTCCTTGCATATCTTGTTGTTTCTATAATCATTTTTGTGGCTGCATTTATCCTTACTTATTTATTTGCTGTACCAAAAGAGGTAATGGTTGAAGAGGACGAGGTTAATGTTAGGAAAGCAGTTTAATTCCGAAGATATGTTAGATAAAGACGAGTTGCAGTTGCAATTCGTTTTTTTCATGTTCACCTAGTATGCTCAATCAAATATCTACCATTGTCTACTATAAGTGTGTGTATACAGCTTGCTTCTAAATTGTAAACAATAACCCTTATCTGAACAAATATGAGAAAGGGGTAAATCAAATTGCTAAAAAAAAGCACTGATTGTCTTTACTATTATAGGACTGCTTACTGCTTGGCAATAAAGATGAGGCAGGTAAAGAAACTAAAAATGCTGCTAGTAAGGAACAAGCGCAAGCGAAGGAAATGACTAATAGAGTAGATTTCACTACAGCTGAAGAATTAGAAGAAATGGATATGGACTCCAAGGACTTCAATTGGGAAGACATTTATTTGTCAGAGCAAACGTTTAATGACCTTTTATACAGTTTTACCAAACAAAACGATCAAGGGGATGTACTGCTGCATAGGGCACAGTTAGTAGAATGGGACACGGTGGAGCTGGTTATTAATAATTCTGAAGGCGATTCACTTGAAAATTCCCTCCAGGCTGTATTTCTTGATTCATCTTTATTTTTTGATGAAAAGTTAGGTTTTTCTGAAAATGTTAAAACTATCTGATGGAATAATTCGTCGTATAACTGGGTAAGTACCATTATTATGAAGATAGGTTATTCTTTTTAGAAAAAGGCCTTTCGTTTCGGAGAGTGAAATATGTATGAGAGTTAAAGAGAAATTGCCATATTTATTACTGTTGTTGTTGCTGCCTTTACTAGGTATAATCTATACAGTTTTAAACGAAGCGAAAAGAAAAGCAACAAAGATCGATTTGCCTATTGATAACGAAATACCTTTTATAGAAGTGTTTGTCGTCCCGTATATCATCTGGTATCTATTTGTTTTTGGCTATTTAGTGTATTTTTGCTTTAAAGATACGGGAGTGTATGTGAAAACTCTAATTACCATTGTCATTGGAGAATTCATATGCTTTCTTATCTACTTTTTCTTCCAGACGACTGTTCCTAGACCGACCATTGAAGGGAATGGATGGTCTGTTTGGTTAGTAAAATACATTTACGCTCACGATCAACCAGTAAACTGTTTTCCTAGTATTCATGTATTGACAACATACGCTATTATGCTAGCTAGTTTTCATATAAAATCTAAATCTAAGCTGAATACCGGGTTTATTCATGTTATGGGAAGTCTTATTATTTTATCCACATTGTTCATTAAGCAACATGTCATCCTTGATATGGTTGCATCCATGTTCCTGGTTGCCTTTATATATGGTACTGTTTTTGAGGTGTATAAAGTACATGTCGCCGCCAAGAGAAAAGGCAATGTGCAAGGGATATAAAGATTGAACTTTCATAATATATAAGCTTCAGTATTTCATATTGTGCAAAAGTTCTTCCTCATGTTAAAGTGTCAAAATAAACTTCATACGAATTCCTTATATATCTATGGTGATATGGACCATAAGTCTCTACCTGGCAACCTTAAATTGCCGGACTATAAGGAAAGTCATTCTATGCATGAAAAGTGTATGGGGCTTTCTTTATATTGGGAGAAGGTCACATACGCTTTTTTATTTTTCTCTGGAGGAAGTCTGACATCATACGACGATATAGGAATTTAAGCAATCGTTGAAGAGAACACATCACTGGGAGGTATCTTGCATTGAGTTTTATTTATGGCGTTTTTTCTTTGATGGGGGTCCTGTTTTTGGCCTGGCTATGTAGCAGCAATCGTTCTGCGATTAATTGGCGCACGGTCATTGTAGGGATAATCATTGAATTTTTGCTTGTTTTGTTCGTTTTGAAGGTTCCTTTTGGACAAACCATCCTGAAGAAGGCGGCGCTCGGTGTTCAGAAGGTCATTGATTATAGCACAGAAGGCATCATGTTCGTCTTCGGGGGTTTTTTTTGGGGAAGGAACCAACATCACCTTCGTTTTTGCGATTAATGTTCTAGGCGCGATCATTTTTATTTCTGCACTCATTTCTGCGCTCTACTATTTGCGCATCATTCCCTTCTTTGTAAAATATATCGGGATTGGGCTTGGCAAGGTTTTAGGTACAACAAAGGTGGAATCGTTCAATGCGATTGGCAACTCCTTTTTGGGCTTGGCGGAAGCTCCGTTATTAATCAAGCCTTATCTAATCAAACTGACCCGGTCAGAGGTTTTTGCTGTCATGGTTGGAGGAACCGCGTCGGCAAGCGGGGCGATACTGATAGGATATTCCTTGATGGGAATTGATATGAAGTTCCTGCTTCTTTCCGTTTTCAGTGTGCCGATCGTTTCCCTCGTGATTGCCAAAGTGATGGAGCCTGAAACAGAGGAATCGCAAACAAATGGCGATATCTCGCTAGGAAAGACCACGCATACCAATGTATTTGAAGCAATCGCAGATGGTGCATTAAACGGTACAAGGCTGGCCATCAATATTGGGGGACTCCTGATTGCTTTTATTGGAATCCTTGCACTGGTCAACGGCCTGCTTGGTCTGCTCCACACAGAGCTTTCCACCGTTTTCGGCTATGTTTTCTATCCCTTAGCATTGCTGATCGGCATTCCGATGGATGAAGCATTCAGGGCAGCTTCCATTATAGGTACCAAACTCTCTGTCAACGAGTTTGTCGCGTTCAATGAGCTTTCGGCAATCATGGATGACCTTTCACCAAAAACAGTGGCCATTTTATCCGTTGCGCTTTGCAACTTCGCCAATCTGTCATCCATCGGACAATTGATTGTTGGACTAGGTTCCCTCGAGCCCACCCAACAAAAGACCGTATCCAAATTAAGCTTCAAGGCAATCGTGGCAGGAACCCTGGCAAGCTTTATTACAGCCATTATTATTAGCATCTTTTTATAAGAATCATATTTGATAGCGCTTGGTTTTAAGCTGAACAGGTGGTATATTGTTGGGAGAGACATGAGGACAAGCACCTTAAACAAACTAACTAACAGGTTATTCACATAGAAAGAAGAAGGAGTTAATTACATGACTAACAACGATATACTAATTAGACTAAGATACGCTTTAGATATTAAAGACAACGACATGGTTGAGATCTTTAAGCTTGGTGACATTGACGTGACGAAAGAAGAAGTCCAAATGATACTTACCAAAGAGGTGGATAGCTATGACTATGACACCGAGGAAGAGTACGAGCAGGCCCTGGAGGATGAAGAAATCCTCCCTATCAACAACAACAAGCTTGAGTCTTTCCTAAACGGTTTGATTATTTTCAAAAGAGGCAGACAGGAACCAAAGCCCGGCCAACCAGCCAAAGCCCCATTTTCCAATGAACCGGCAAACAATATTCTTCTGAAAAAAGTAAAGATTGCCCTTGCGTTAACAACAGATGATATTATCGACATTATTGGAGAAGCTGGTGTGACAATAACGAAGGGTGAATTGGGAGCTTTTTTACGTAAAAAAGGGCACAAGAATTATAAGACATGCATGGACAAATATGCGAGAAACTTCTTAAAAGGTTTGGCACTTAAATACCGCGATTAATACACCTAATAAAACAGCACTTTCCTGAAGAAAAGAGGAGAGTGCTGTTTTTTGTCGAAATGATGAGAAAGGCCAATTACATAAAAGGGGATTTTAACATGAAGAAATTGAGAGTAGGTATTATTGGTACAGGATTTGGCGCAAAAGTTCATGCACCTGTGATGCAAAGTCATCCAGGGTTTGAGGTAGTGTCGATTGCAAGTGTATCCCGCGGCAGGCTGGATGAAATTCAAGAGGAAACAGGCATCAAAAAAGTTTATGGAAACTGGGAAGAAATGCTGGAGACAGAAGAATTGGATTTGGTTTCCGTTGCTTCGGCGCCATTGTTACACCATGATATGGTGGTAAAAGCATTTGCGAGCGGCAATCACGTACTATGTGAGAAACCTATGGCTTTTGATTCGATTGAGGCAGAGAAGATGATACAGGCAAGAGATGCGGCTGGGAAATTGGGCTGGATCAATTTTGAGTATCGTTTTTTACCTGCAAGGCAAAAGGTTAAAGAAATCATTTCAAGTGGGAAAATTGGCAAAGTGCTACATGTGAATTTCTCTCTGAACATTGCAGGATATGAAAGGTATGCAACGAGTAAACGCGGTTGGTTAAGCCAAAAGGATCAAGCCGGCGGAATGCTCGGAGCAGTTGGTTCTCATTTAATTGATTCTCTATTGTGGTGGACAGATGGGAAAGTGGAATCTGTTTCAGGTCAGCTGACAACTCATGTACCGGAATTCGTAGATGAAAATGGTGAGAAGGAAATCCGAACTGCGGATGATGCTTTTCAGGCGATGGGAACATTCGTAGGCGGGGGCACTTTTAACATTGGTTCGAACATTGCTGTTCGCCATGCAGAAGGATGGGAGCTAGAAGTTTACGGAACAGAGGGCACAATTAAAATGTTGCAGGACAACAAGGTTCTAGTTGGGATCGGGAATGGTCCTTTGGAAGAAGTGGATATAGAGGAAGCTTTGTCGGTACCTGAGGGGATGAATCCGGTTGCTGCTGGGTATTTCAACGCTTTTTATCGCTCGTTGGATGAGGTGTACAAAGCTCTGTCAGGAGACGAGATGAACCCTCATTTGCCAGTTTTGGAGGATGGGTATGGGGTTCAGGTCGTGATGGATGCAATTCGCCGGTCTGATGAGGAGGGGAGAACGGTTTTATTAGAATACTAATATAGTAGTGGTGGTGCAGTTGCTGTTTGGCGGCTGCACTTTTACATTTTATGGGTTCTATAAGACGCTTGGGGTTGATTAAGGATTGCTTCGGTCGTATAGAAGCGTTCTATATGACGTTTCTAGCTGAATAGGGGTTGCTTCGGTCGTATAGAAGCGTTCTATACGACGTTTCGAGGTAAATAGGGGTTGCTTCGGTCGTATAGAAGCGTTCTATACGACGTTTCGAGGTAAATAGGGGTTGCTTCGGTCGTATAGAAGCGTTCTATATGACGTTTCGAGGTAAATAGGGGTTGCTTCGGTCGTATAGAAGCGTTCTATACGACGTTTCGAGATGAAAAGGGGTTGCTTCGGTCGTATAGAAGCGTTCTATACGGCGTTTCGAGCTGAATAAGGATTGCTTCGGTCAAATAGAAGCAGCCTATAAAACATTTTTCTAGTAAGCTCTATTTAAATTATAGAAATGATCTTTGTTATAATGCAAAAAGGAGGGATACTATGAACATACACAACTTCCAAAACCATATAAATAAAAAAATACTCCAAAGAGGTTATGACTATTTCCTAGACGGATATATCCTAGAAACCTATCTTATTGAAGAGAATAAATATGTCTTCCAAGTGGATGGGACAGAAATATATGAAGTAAAAGTCCTATTAAATGACAATGATGACATCACCCATTCCGAATGTGTCTGTCCGTTTGACTATGAGGCCATTTGTAAGCACCAGGTTGCAGCTTATTATAAAATAGTTGAATTGAAAAGAAACGGAGAATACCCCTCTGACCAGAACAGTCAAACCAACTTACATTCAGTATTAAATGATCTATCTAAGAAAGAATTAATTAAAATTATTGAGGAACTGACAGAAAAAGATTTAGCTTGGAGAGATACTTTGCTGGTGAGATATGCTACCGGAGATGAAAAACATGACTTGGAAAGATGCAGAAAACTAATTGCTTCGATTGTGAGAAAATATACAGAAAAAGGCTTTATTAATTTTAGGCGCGTATCTTCTTTTACAAGAGAATTGGAAGAAGTTTTACAACAGATATACCGTACTAAGGATATTCTATTGGCATTGGATTTAGCTTTTTTATTACTACGAGAAGCTATGAAAGCTTTCCAATATGCAGATGATTCTGATGGAGATATAGGTAATTTAGTTACGGAAACAATGGAAGCTATTGAGGATACAATTCTCAGAGAGTCATTGACTACTGAACAGCGAACAAAAGCATTCCATAAGCTTATAGATCTTAGTGAGAGTAATATTTTCGAGGGATGGGAAGATTTCCAAACCGACTTATTATCCATTGTTTCAGACTTAGCTACAACAAATGAACTTAGAGAAAAACTTACCGCTTATATTTATGAAATAATAGAAACGAATGAAGAAGACAGCTATAAAAAATATTATAGTGAAAGACTTCTCAACATCCTATTTTCACTGATAGAAGAACATGGTGATGAGAGCGAAGTAGAAAGCTTTATGCAAGAGAATCTGAAGTACTCCTCTTTTAGAGAGAAACTCATTGAGAAACACTTTGAAAACATGGAGTATGAAAAAATCATAAACCTAACATTGGAAGCAGAAGCAAAGGATAAAACCCTTGCAGGACTAGTGATACAATGGAAGAAAATTAGGTATGAAGCTTATAAAAACTTATCGTTAAAAAATGAACAGTTACTCTTAGCAAAAGAACTTCTCTTACATGGTGAGTTTGAATATTATGAGGAATTGAAAGGCCTTAATGATAGTGAGCATACATCATTTTATCAAGATATAAAATCAGAATTGAAAGAGGCCCAGAGTTGGTCAGCACAAGGTGTTTTTCTCAAACTAATCGAAACAGAAAACGATAATGCCGAGATTTTGGAGTATGTAAAAAGGAATCCGCAAAGGATTGAAAATTATACGAAAAGACTAGTGGATGAATTTCCGGATGAAGTAAATGAGCTATATGTACAATATATCCTTGGACAAGCCAAAAGCTCTTCCAACCGTAAGCAATATCAACAAGTCTGTAAAGTTCTCCGTCAATACAAAAAAATTAGCGGAAGAGAGAAACAGGAAAGCATCATACAAGACCTCCAGCAATTGTATTCTAATAGACCGGCGTTTATGGATGAATTAAATAAAATCTAAATTAAGAAAAAACATGAAACCCCACCAAGGGATTTCATGTTTTTTTCTTAATCACTCCTGGAATTAGAAGAGAAATGATCCCACCTATAAATATTCCCAATAATTAAAAAAGTACAGGCGATACCAAAAGAGTGCTAGTGATAGCGCTTACAATAAAATCATTCCCCACCATATAATTAAGAGGTAATCAAATTAATGAAACAAGCCATTACAAAGGGGGAGCTACAAATGAAGAAGACTTGGAAAGCTATGTCATTATTACTGGTTTTAATGCTTTTTACAGCTATGCTTGCAGCGTGCAACAGCAGTACAGGGGGAAGCGGCAGTGTAAGTGTGGGAATTGTTTTGCCAACAAAGGATGAGCCTAGATGGGTTCAGGACGAGCAACGTTTTAAAGACGCGTTAAAGGATTCTGACTATACAACTGAGATTCTCTTTAGCCAAGGATCTTCCGCAAAGGAAAAAGAGAATGTTGAAACATTGATCAACAAAGGAATTGAAGTGCTGATTATCACTCCTCAAGATGGAGATGCAGCAGCTGCAGCAGTGGAAGCGGCGAAAAAAGAAGGAATCACGGTTATCTCTTATGACCGTTTAATTACAAACACAGATGCAGTCGATTATTATGTAACATTTGATAGCGTGGCAGTTGGTGCTGCACAAGGGCAATATCTGATTGATAACGTTCAAGGTTCTGGTGTACCACTTTACTTATATGCAGGTGCAGCTTCTGATAACAATGCATTCTTGTTCTTTGAGGGAGCTTGGAAAACATTACAACCGAAAATTGCAGATGGTACATTCAAGATTGCAAACTCCAGTGAAGCGGAAGCGTTAAAAGATACAGCGGAACTTACTCGTGACCAAATGAGTAAAATCCTAGGTCAGGTTACGACAAACTGGGATCCAAACGAAGCGAAAAACAAAGCACAAACGCATCTGACAGCTGTTGGTGCAGATATGAAAGGTGACGTGGCAGTACTTGCACCAAATGACGGTACAGCCCGTTCTATCGCAGATGTATTCGGAACAGACGGTGAAGTTTCAAGCTTCTTGGTAACAGGTCAGGATGCGGAAAAAGCGTCCATCCAATACATCATTGATGGAAAACAATCGATGACGGTATTCAAAGACGTGCGTACATTAGTGACGGATGCTATGGGAATCGCGGTAGAAATCCTAGACGGAAAAACACCTGAAACAACAGGTTCTTACGATAACGGAGAAGTAGAAGTAAAAGCGAAACAAACAGATGTCATCGTAGTGGACGAGGAGAATGTAAAACAAGAACTAATCGACTCTGAATACTACGAAGCAAGCGAATTTACAGGATTATAAGTCAAAGTTATTATCGTTTAAAGCATATTTCTCTGTAGATTGCAGTGAAAGGTGTGAGACTCCTGCGGGAGGAAGGGACATGGGAGACCCCACAGGCGAAGCCGAGGAGGCTCCCGGACCGCCCGCGGAAAGCGAACACCTGGAACGGAAATCTACAGAAGTTGACTTAAATACTTCGCGAAATAGTGATGGCAACTTTATCACTATTTCGCCATTGTCATTGCTTTTGTTAAGGGGGGAAAAGGATGGGCAACTATATACTCGAGATGAATGATATCTCTAAAGAATTTACAGGAGTCAAAGCGCTGAGTAATGTGAATTTCAAAGTTGAAGAAGGTGAAATTCACTGCTTAATCGGGGAGAATGGAGCAGGTAAATCCACGCTGATGAAGGTGCTGAGCGGAGTGTATCCTTTTGGAACATACGATGGAGATATCGTATTTGAAGGAAATGTTCAGCAATTTAACAAAATCAGTGACAGTGTAAATACCGGCATAGCCATCATCTATCAAGAACTTGCATTGTTTCCGGATCTAACAGTCTATGAAAATATTTTTGCTGGAAATGAAATGAAGCTTGGTGGAGTGATTGATTGGAACAGAACGATTGTGGAAGCAAAAAGATTATTGCGGAAAGTAAAGCTCGACGTTAACCCTGACACACTTGTCAAAGATTTAAGTGTGGGGAAACGCCAACTAGTGGAAATAGCCAAAGCGTTAAGTAAAGAAGTTAAACTTCTTATCTTGGATGAGCCTACTGCAGCACTAAATGAAGACGATAGTGAAAACTTGTTGGAACTACTAAAAGAACTAAAAACGCAAGGAATTACTTGTATCATGATTTCACATAAGCTGAAAGAGGTAATTAGCATCGCAGACAAAGCAACAGTCATCCGTGATGGTAAGACAATCTGTACGCTCGATGCTTCCAAATCTGAAATCACTGAAAGTGTCATCATCAAGAACATGGTAGGAAGAGAAATTGAAGACATCTATCCAAAAAGGGAAAAGAAAGTAGCCGGAGAGAATGTACTTGAACTTAACAACTGGTCCGCCTATGATCCGCAACTCGGAAGACAGGTAGTAAAGAACGTCAACCTTCATGTGAAAAAAGGAGAAATCGTCGGCATCGCAGGTCTGATGGGATCGGGAAGAACGGAGCTTGCTCTCAGCATATTTGGGAACGCCAAATCCTACAAAATTCAAGGCGATATGATGTGGAATGACACTCCTACTACACTTAAGCATACTAGTGATGCAATAAAGGCCGGAATCGCCTATGTCACAGAGGACCGCAAAGATGATGGGCTTTTCCTTTTGCAGGATATTAAGAGCAATATTTCTGCAGCAAATTTAAATGGGATAGCCTCGCAAGGTGTTATAAACGACAATGAGGAAATTAAGGTCGCAGAACAATATAAACAATCTCTTCATATTAAAGCTTCTTCTTTGGAGCAACTTGTAGGAAATCTAAGTGGCGGTAACCAGCAGAAGGTGTCTATTGGAAAGTGGCTGTTTGTCGGTCCAAAGCTGCTAATTTTAGACGAACCGACACGCGGCATCGATGTTGGGGCAAAATTTGAAATCTATACTGTGATGAACAAGCTTATAGATGAGGGACTTAGTATCGTGATGATCTCCTCTGAGCTTGGAGAGGTACTTGGCATGAGCGATAGAGTCTATGTCATGGCACAAGGAGAAATTAAAGGGGAATTGGAAATAGAAGATGCGGACCAAGAAAAAATTATGGAGCTTGCGACGCAATAGGGGGTCTTACAATGAATGTTATTCAAGAAGCAAGAACGCTAATTCATGAAAACATCCGTGACTACGGAATGTATATAGCATTATTTGTCATTATATTAACTTTTACGTTTATGACAGACGGCTTATTTATGTCGTCCCGTAATATTAGTAATCTACTGGACTCGGCAGGGTATATAGCCGTACTGGCAGTTGGGATGACGCTCGTTATCGTAATCCGCCATATCGATCTTTCCGTTGGATATGCTGCTGGGTTCCTTGGGGCAATTGCAGCTATCTTGCTTACACAAGCAGGAGTATCTGTATGGGTAACCATTCCAGTGATTTTACTATTAGGAGTTGCAGTTGGATTATTTAACGGAGTGCTTATCGCTTCAATTGGGATTCCATCCTTTGTAGCCACTCTTGCTGGAATGCTTATATTCCGTGGGGCTTTGCTGCAGGTGACAGAGAAAACGGGTACCATCATCATTCAGGATGATACTTTTAATGCTATTGGTAACGGCTATATCCCTTCCCTCGTGGAAGTAAACGGTTTGCATTTGTTATCTCTGTTAGTCGGGTTAGTCGGTATTTTGCTTTACATCTACAGTGAAATCACAACACGCAGAAATAAAATAAAATATGATTTTGAAGTCGTCTCCAAGCCGATTTTTGCCCTGAAACTATTCTTTGTCTCTGCCATAATAGGTTATATAACTTGGATTCTTGCAGGCTATAATGGTTTCTCCTGGACCGTTATCATCATTTTATTAGTAGTGGTAGTTTATCATTTTCTAACAACGAAAACAGTGCTTGGCCGCCATATTTATGCAGTCGGAAGTAACCCGGAAGCGGCACATTTAAGTGGGATCAATGTGAAGAAGATTACTTATATTGTCTTTGGATCCATGGGAATGCTTGCAGCACTTTCTGGTATTCTTTTTACTGCCCGTTTACAATCTGCGACAACCACTGCGGGTACCCTTTTTGAACTAGATGCCATCGCTGCCGCTTATGTAGGCGGAGTATCTTCTGCTGGTGGTGTGGGAAAAGTGACAGGTGCCATAATCGGTGCGGTTGTAATGGCATCCCTATCCAACGGGATGAATTTGCTTGGCGTAGGTATTTCCTATCAATATATGATTCGTGGAGGAGTTCTTGCCGGAGCAGTAATCTTTGATGTGATGACTCGTAAAAAAAGATAATGAACAAATATAAAAACTTGCTATCCCTGTTGATTCCCTTAATCAACAGGGATTGTACTATTTCCATTAGGTGCTATGATGAAAATAGTACACCTCATTTTGGGGAGGGGGATATTACTCTTGCGGAGAACAGGAATTCTAGCAATTTGCCTTATTATTATTCTATTATGTCATCTTACTTTTTTATCCGCACAAAAGGTCTTCCAATCCGATTGGCAATTGCCTCAAGCGCTAAGTTCGAGTAGAGAGGAACATCGTCTAGTTCTTATTACGCAGGATATGGAAACACCGTTCTGGGACAAGGTGAGTGAAGGTTCCAGAAAACAAGCAGAACAAAGTGATGTGAGCCTTGAAGTATGGGGAAGTTACGGTAAGAATCAAGAGGACTTCCTGAAAAATATAGAAATTGCCATTCAGTCCAAAATGGATGGGATTATCATTCAGGGGCTGGATACAGAGGAATTCAAGGAACTGACGAAGGTGAAAGCCGCCTTTCATGGTATTCCTATAATAACGGTGGCAAATGATGTACCGATGGAGGAAAGCATTCGGCGTACGTATGTTGGTTCTGACCAGTATGAAGCAGGTAAAATGATTGCAAGACAACTATTGATGGATATGGGAAGAGTGGGGAATGTCGTACTCATGTATGATAAGAACCAGGAATATTATCAAAAGCGACGGATGGAAGGAATTCAGGATATCTTGAAATTTTACGATGATATCCATATGATCCATGCCACTACAGATGACACAAGAGAGCAGGTCATAACAACCACTCAAGCTGTGATGAACCAAGAGCCAAACATTGATGCGTTCATTGCCATCAATGCCAATGTGGCCGGTGCGTTGATCGGGGAGATAAGTAAGCGCTCCCAGGTCGAGCCCTACCATATCTATTCTTTTGACGATGGACCTGAGACCTTGACATTGTTAGAGCAAGGAAAACTAGATGGTGTCATTGAACAGTCTCCGGAAGAAATGGGGAGAAAAAGTGTCCAGCTCATGAAGGAATGGCTGAGCGGGGAAAGTGTCCCACTTGATAAGGACGGCTATCTGACTGATATCAGAATTAGGAAAGCAGCGGATGTCCAATGACAAGTATCCAAAAAAAGATTCTAACCCTTACAACGGTAGTATTGGTGATTATGTCAGCAATTTGGATAGCGCTTACATACTACAATCATAAAACTCACAAACAATATAACGATATCCTGCAACGGTATCTGAGCATGAATGAAGTGACAAAGGCGAGTCAACAGTTGGTCACAGATCTGAATAACTATACCATTGATCCGACTCAAGACAGCCTAGACCAACTGACGGCAAGCAAGGAAAAGGTCCAGCAGGCAAAATACGGTGTGCATCATTTAAGAAACACAGAAAACGATTTTACATTAACCAATTATATGAATTTAATCGATAGTTTGGTAGAAGCAGCCGACAGGTCCATTATGTTTCAATCAGAAAATGATACAGAAGCCTCTGCTCAGGAATTTGCAGAAGCCACACGGATTACCACCTATATTTCTGAAACGACCTTAACTCTAATAGATACAGAGTTAAATACATTTGACCCATTTTACAGGGGTATCATGGAACAATCCGGTGAAGTTATTAAGCTCGGAATATGGAGCCTGTTGCTAATAACTTGTTTGTTGCTCCTAGTCACCTATTGGTTCTCCCTTACGATTACACGGCCTGTATTTCAACTGACAAAAGCGGCCAATGAACTGTCCAAAGGGAATTTTGATCAGCAGGTAAAGATAGAAACCAAAGATGAAATTGCCTTTTTGGCAAGGACGTTCGATCGAATGAGAATCAATATAAACAACTTGATATCTGAGATTAAGCAGAAGGCAGCGCTTGAACGAGAGCTTCAAGAAAGTAAGCTTCTTTTGCAAGAAAGTCAGTTTAGAAGCCTGCAGAGTCAGATCAACCCGCATTTTCTATTCAACACCCTTAATACCCTTTCCAAAAAAGCTTATCTGGAAGGGTCCGAAGAGACTAGCGATCTCCTGGTGAGCGTTGCGGGAATTCTGCGTTACAACTTAAAGCAGCAAGACCGATCTGTAACACTTCATGATGAAATACAAGTATTAAATCAATATATGGACATACAGAAGGCACGTTTTACCGACCGTCTACAATTGCACTGGGATATTGATGAATCTTGTTTAGAGTTGAAAATTCCAGCCTTGACTCTCCAGCCAATCATTGAGAATGCCGTCATTCATGCGGTTGAACCGAAGGAGAATGGAGGGAAAATCTGGTTTCGAGTCAAAGTGGAAGGCAGCCGGGTAGTGATAGAAATTGAGGATGACGGCATGGGGATGCCTGAACAAAAAATCCAACAGATTCTAAACGAAGAATCCCCTCCACCTACAGAAGGCCACTCAACAGGTATCGGCTTCAGCAATGTCGTCAAACGTCTGCGCCTCTTCTACGGATATGATGATGTTATTGATATAAAAGGAATACAGGGCCAAGGAACAAAAGTTACATTGAAAATAAAGTGCTGAATACAGAATTTACCTGTAGATTGTCGTGCAAGGTGTGAGACTCCAGCCGGGGAGTAACGGTAGCTTGAGACCCCACAGGCTATGCCGAGAAGGCTCAAGCACCGTCCCGCGGAAAGCGAACACCTGGAACGGAAATCTACAGGAGTTATATAGGTAACTATAATACTGAAAGGAGTCGAACTGGATGATTAAACTCCTCATTGTAGATGATGAACAAATCGAGCGCGAAGGCATGCAAACCATTCTAGAAAGAAACTTTCCAGGCCTCCTAATCAAGCAGGCCAAGAATGGGAAAATGGCAGTAGAAATGGCAGACGACTACACTCCTGACCTTATTCTGATGGACATCAAGATGCCCGGATTAAATGGGTTAGAAGCTGTTGAACAAATCAGTGCAAAGCATCCCAATACAAAATTCATCATGGTCACCGCCTACGATACATTCGGCTATGTCAAAGCTGCCATCCAACTTGGTGTCAAAGATTACATTCTAAAGCCTAGCAAAATCAGCGAAATTAAAACAACAGTAGGGAAAGTACTTGAGCAAATAGAGCAGGAGAAGGCTCAGCAAATTAAAACAAAGCTCCAGGAAGCGGCACTTGAAAAAACACTGACTCTTGTTGAGACAGATGTTGTCACACAACTCCTCTTCGATCACGTGCATGAAGTTCATATAGACATGCTGATGGAGCTGCTTGATATCCCTTCCACGAATGAAATGTTTGCCATGATCGTACTTTTACCCCGAGGATCTGAATCCAATTATTCCATGATCAAGGATAAGGTAAGGCAGACTAAAAGCGGATGGGTAGGAGCACTTTATGGAAATCAACTGCCAATTATCGTGTTCCGGCAGCCAGATAAGACTTTTAGATCCCAAGCTAGTACACTTGCACGAGATATTCTGTCAATCTCTAAAAAAGGACAAGCTACCGATTGGTTTATTGGGATAGGAGAGGTTTGCAGCTCTCTTGACCAAGTTCGCCAATCCTATCAGGACGCCCTCATGGCTACAATGGACACTAAAGCGTTAACCAACTATCGTTTTTACACAGACATCCACACAAGTGTAGATGCTCACAACAGTAGCTTGGATAAAAATCAGCAAAAAGAAATGGCTGATCTAATCCGACTTGGCCAGTGGGGTGATGTTTATATCTATGTGATGAATATTCTTCAATGCTATGAAAAAGAAGGAGCCGATTTACTGCGTACACAACAACGAATGCTGGAAATTCTGTGGATTACTTCTCGCATATTGAATGAAATAGGAGTGGAAGCTACAACGCCGCTCTATTCTGTGCAAACAACAAATTATCGTCAGCTTCGTTCAGAAACAAAGCAGCTCCTTGAGGGGATGAAACAATCCTATGACTCGCACTGTAATCACTTGGAGGCAGACACCATTCAACAAATAAAACAATACATCATTGACCATTCACATCAAGATATATCGCTCGATACACTCGCCAGAAAAGTAGGCTTGAGCCCAATTTATATTAGTAAAATGTTTAAGGAAAAGCAGGGCATCAACTATATTGATTTCCTTACAGAATGCAGGATGGAGAAAGCGAAAAGACTGATGAGTAATTCGGAAAAGAGTATAAAGGAAATTACCTTTGAAGTCGGTTATCATGACCCCAATTATTTCAGCAAGGTATTTAAAAAAATGACCAACGTTTCACCAAAAGAGTATCGTAAAACACTGCTTCGAAATAAAGCTAACTAGCCAGAAAGGGTGGAGGAAATGGAGCTTAGAATACGTCGATTATTAACCATGTTTGTTATGCTGGCTCTGTTTTTTGTAGCCTTGGGCTGTGAAAAGATTGATCCCTCCCTTCAGGCAGAAGGAAAACCGGTTCAGAATACTTCCCTCCTGCAGGATGAAGAAGCAATGTCTAAGGAGGAAAAAATAAAAATTGGTTTTTCTATGGATACCTTAGAAGAGGAAAGGTGGCTGAGAGACCGAGCTTTATTTAAGGCAGCAGTAGAAAGCCTTGGAGCGGAAGTGGAAATACTGGCAGCAAACGGAGATGACGCCTTGCAGGTTCTACAGGCGGAAACTCTAATTAGCCAAGGTGTCGATCTCCTCGTAGTAGTCCCGCATAATGCAGAAGCAGCAGCCACAATCGTGAAGAAAGCTCATCTTGCCGGAATCAAGGTACTTTCTTATGACAGGCTTATTAAAAATGCAGAGATTGACCTTTATGTTTCTTTTGACAATGAACGGGTAGGAGAGCTGCAGGCAGAGGCAATCACAAAAATTGTCCCAAAAGGAAAATATGTTTATATTGGCGGAGCGGATACGGACAATAATGCCCACCTGTTCAAAAAAGGTGTCTTTAATGTCCTTCAGCCACTCATAGATAAAGGAGATATCACAGTAGTTTATGATCAGTGGACCAAAAACTGGCTCCCAAGCAATGCTTATGCCAACATGCAGGAGGCGCTAATTGCCAATGAGGGGAAAATAGACGCTGTAATTGCGGCAAACGATGCGACAGCAGGGATGTCCATTGAAGCACTCATGGAAATGGGACTTGCCGGAAGTGTTCCTGTAGCAGGACAGGATGCAGAACTTGCAGCCGCTCAGCGGATAGTTGAAGGTACTCAGACGATGACGGTGTACAAACCAATACCCACTCTTGCTGAAGAAGCGGCAAGGCTAGCAGTAGCAATGGCCAGGGGAGAATTTATAGACACAGACCGCAAAGTGAATAATGGGAAAGTGGAAGTGCCTTCTGTCTTGCTGCCGCCGATTGCTGTGAACAGGTCCAATATGGATGAAACGGTCATTGCCGATGGATTTCATTCAAAGGTGGATGTGTATAAAGGGGAGACACGATAACGGGCGTGTGATGAAATCTCAGAGGTACTCTGTTTAGAGCAACTCTGAGATTTTCTTGTCATTCTACATAATAGACTCTCTTTTCTAAAGCCTCCAAACAATACAATCGTCCTCCGTAAGCACAACCGCCATCAATTCCGATGATATTGTTCTCACCAAAGTAAACCTCAGGCTTTTTATGAAGGTGTTTTGTTGGGGTATGTCCAAAAACTACAGTTTTTTCTCCTTGGTACCCATTATGAAATTCATCTCTGATCCACACTAAGAGGTGAGGTTCCGTAAGTTCCAATGTTGTCTCAGGGTGTACTCCTGCGTGGACGAAAATATGGGTATCTGTTTCATAATAGTAAGGAAGGGTTTTTAGAAAGTCTAAATGTGGTCGAATTGCCTCATTTATGACAAGTGCTTCCGGTATCTCCTCTGTCGTATACCAATATTTCGCGTCGTCTTTTTCGATTTCGTACCCGTAATTCTGCAGGGTTTTAATGCCGCCGTTATAGTACCACCTTTTCAGATGAAGGGGATCTTCAGGCTGATAAAATGCGTCAACCATCATTTTATCGTGATTTCCCATCAGAGCAATCGCGCCTTTATCGGTCAATTCGATTACCTTGTCCAAAACCTGACGTGACTGTGGGCCGCGATCCACATAATCACCAAGTAGCAAGAGTTGGTCCTGCTTGCTGTCAAAGTTAATTATTGCAAGAAGCCTTTCAAATTTCTCTAAATCGCCATGAATATCACTTATTGCAAGGATACGCCTCAATGTCATCCATTCCTTTACTTATAATTATTTAAATTTTATCACAATTTTCGAAAAGCGAAATATAATATGCGATTTTCCATTATAATGATGAAAACGATAAATCGGTGGGAGGATGTTTTCCTTGAAAGCAATTCTAATCGGCGTAATAGCTTCTATGTTTTTTGCTGTCACCTTTATACTAAACCGTTCCATGGAACTCTCAGGTGGTAGCTGGCTATGGAGTTCGTCCTTGCGTTTCTTTTTTATGGTACCGTTTTTGCTTTTAATCGTGTGGTTGAGGGGAAATCTTGGACCACTATTTCGTGAAATGCGAACGGCCCCATTCGCTTGGTTTCTTTGGAGTGTTACTGGATTTGTCCTTTTCTACGGTCCCATTACATTTGCTGCCGCATATGGGCCGGGCTGGCTTGTCGCCGGAACATGGCAACTGACCATTATCGCTGGTGTTCTTTTAGGGCCTTTCTTCTATAAAATAGTGCAAGGAGTAAAGGTACGCGAACGTATCCCGTTGCGAGGGCTATTCATCTCCATCGTCATTTTTGCAGGTGTCCTATTAATTCAGACACAACAAGGAAGCGGTCTAACTGGATCTATGATTATTTATGGCATTCTTCCCGTAGCAGTCGCATCGTTTGCCTATCCGCTTGGAAACCGGAAGATGATGGAGGTGTGTGGTGGTAGGCTCGATACGTTTCAACGGGTGCTTGGTATGACTTTGTCCACTATTCCAATCTGGCTGATTGTTGCTGCAAGGGGTTATATGACAGTGGGTGCTCCAACGCAGGAACAGATTCTCCAAACCTTTATAGTGGCAATCTCTTCAGGCGTCATTGCAACCACCTTGTTCTTTATTGCAACAGACATGGTGAGAGGCAGTCAGGAAAAACTCGCTGCAGTGGAAGCGACTCAATCGACCCAAGTTTTGTTTGTATTGATTGGAGAGGTACTTCTTTTATCAACACCATTGCCGAATGGAATTGGAATGCTTGGGTTATTCATCATTATCATCGGAATGCTTTTGCATAGCTTCTTTACTCAAAAAAGAATAAAGCCAAAGCAACTGGCTGCATGAAGAGTGAAATTCCACCTGGAATCACTCTTTTTTACTGTTTTTGAAATTATAAAATAATCGAATTGTGGAATAGTCTTCATGCTAAGTCTTCATTGTCGTGATGAAGACCTGAGTGAGGAGAAAAAAGGAGGAGGGAAGTCCTCATATCCGTTATGAAGACATGAGTGAGGAGGAAAAAGGAGAAGAGAAGTCTTCATAGCTGTTATGAAGACATGAGAGAGGAGAAAAAAGGAGGAGAGAAGTCCTCATAGCTGTTATGAAGACATGAGTGACAAGGAAATAACAAAACAAGTGACTTCATCGCCGGTTTAAAGTGATTTTTTATTTTAAAGAATATTTTTTTTGCGATTTTCCAAAATAAAAACATCACGTCCCCCAACGGTTTTCAAGAGGTCTGACAATCCTTTACAAAAACTATATGACATTTGTCATACTCTACATATGACACCTGCTACTAACTAATTTTTTTAAATTGGTTATAATAAATTTTATCAAGTCAACAACGAAGGGATTTAATAAAATGTCAATTCAAAATGAAATGAAAAGCCTTAAAAAACAAGTTGCTCCTTTCGAAAAATCGCAAACTAAAAAGAGTATCTGGCAGTTGATCAATACGCTAACGCCATTTTTCCTGTTATGGTATCTCACTTATATAAGCCTGTCCGTATCCTACTGGTTGGCGTTGGTACCAGCAATCTTTGCAGCAGGATTTATGACACGTATCTTCATTATTTTCCATGATTGTACGCATCACTCCTTTTTCAAAAACCGAAAATGGAACCGTGCAGTAGGTACTCTGACGGGAGTTCTAACAATGTTCCCGTTCGACCAATGGGGACATGACCACTCCGTTCACCATGCTACAAGCGGAAATTTAGACAAGCGCGGTGTTGGTGATATCTGGACACTGACTGTTGAAGAGTACAAAGCAGCATCATTAAAGACTCGTATCTCCTATCGTCTATATCGAAATCCTTTGGTTATGTTCGGATTGGGACCAATCTATACTTTCCTAATCAGAAACCGTTTCAACCGTAAAGAAGCAAGACAAAAAGAACGCAACAATTTATATCTGACAAACGTGTTAATCGTTGCTGTAGCTGTCCTGTTAAGCTTAGCTATCGGTTGGCAGGCATTCCTGATTGTACACGGCACCATTTTCATGATCGCTGGAAGTGTGGGGATTTGGTTGTTCTATGTACAACATACGTTTGAAGATTCCTACTTTGAAATGGATAAAGATTGGGAATATGTATTAGCTGCAGTAGAAGGAAGTTCCTATTACAAGTTACCAAAAGTACTTCAATTTCTGACTGGAAACATCGGTTACCATCATATCCATCATTTAAGCCCAAGAGTGCCGAACTATGAACTGGAAAAGTGCCATCACAGCACTCCACCGCTTCAACACGTACCAACCATTACATTGGCTACAAGCTTAAAGTCATTGAGATTCCGTCTATGGGACGAAAAGAGCAAAAACTTTGTGACGTTCAGAGAAGCGAAGAAAATGGTTCAAAACTCAGTTTCTTCAGCGGAAATGAAGCCAGAAGTATAACATATTCGAAACCAGCCCTGTTAAATTGAAGGGCTGGTTTTTTTTTGATGTGGCACTTGAAAAAATGATTATTAAACCGATATAAAGGTTGAGGTAACTAGGAAAAAACAAAATATTACAAATAAATATAGATTTAACCATCTGTTACTTGTATAATTATGGTGATATATAGGAGAAAAGCACGAAAATACATAATGTAACTTCAGGAGAGAAATTCGCACAATTACACCGAGATAAGTAAAAAAAATAATGTGTAGGGGGATTTAACAGTGAGAAAATTTGGTATGCTTGCTTTCTTTACAATTTTATTTTTAGGGGTTTCATTAGGGTTATCTTCTAATGCACAAGCTGCAAGTGACGCAGACATTGAAAAGGCATTAGAAATCATTGATGCAGCAAACACGGAAATGGATCTAATTATTGAAACGGGTGTACAAGATGCAGACGCGTTATGGGCTGTGTACCTAGAAGAATTAGAGGTAATGAAAAATGAATTGGAAACTTTGGATCAAGAGATTGCTAGAGTAGAAACAGACTTAACAAACGCAACAGAAGCTTCTCAGCAAGAGGGGTTAAACGTAGCACTATCTGCGCTTCTACAAGAGAAAGCCTTGTTAGAAGAGCGTATGGAACAAAGAACTGCTCAATTTGATCAAGAAGTTGACGCAATCATCACGTACGTTTTTGATATTACTTTACTAATGACACAAGAGACAATTGACGAAGTTGCAGAATACGGCGTCGTAGCTGAGTGCTTCTGGAAATACGTAAGATTTGCTGATCGTTGGGCTTGGATTGATCCGGTAAGAGTGGTAGAAGTTTAATAGTGTTAAAACCGTAGAGCGAGTCAGAATCTAGACTCGCTCTTATAAGATAAAGGTGAGTGATTAAAGTGGCTTTTACAATTGGCAAGAAAGGTACTAACTTAGAACAAGTTACTTTCGATAACTATGACATGAGCCTTCTTGCTAAGGGGAATGGTACAGAGGTAATATTGCAAACTATTGAGAGGGGCAATATTTTCTATGTCTATCCTAGCGAAAATGAAGGTGTAATGGAATTCTTTTATATTCTTGAAGGGCAAATTACGTGTGAAGTAGATGGAGAAAAAATTAGTTTAGGCCCAAAAGATTACTTTACTGCTACAGATATTGAAGTACCTATACATTTTACAGCTCTAACAGAAGTATCTTATATTTGGGTTATCACAGAACCCACATTCCATGAATTGAGTACTAGCGTTAAAGCATTGAAAGAAGTAGTCCATAAAGTAGAAAGTAGAGATGTATATACTTTTGACCACAGTAAAAGAGTTGCAAAGTATTCAGTGAAGATAGCCAAAAAGCTCAAACTATCTACAGATAGACTTGAGAATCTCTTCATTGCTTCAATTCTTCATGATATTGGAAAAATAAATATTCCCTCTGAAGTTTTAAATAAACCTGCAAAACTAACGAATGAAGAATTTGATTTAATAAAAAAACACCCAGCTGATGGTGCTGAAATGGTAAAAGACTTGTATTATGGTGACACCATTGCCACCATCATTGAACAACACCACGAACGACTGAATGGGGTTGGTTATCCTCAAAAATTAAAGGGTGACGATATCCTCCTAGAAGCCCGCATCATAGCAGTCAGCGACACTTTCGACGCCATGACAGAAGATCGTGCGTATCGAAATGCTTTTACTCCTGAGTATGCAATTGATGAACTGCAAAGGCTCGCTCCTTCTCAATATGATCCTGATGTTGTCAACGCACTTATTGAAGTTCTTCATGAAGAAGGTAAATTAAAAGTAACAAGCTCTGAAGCGTAATTCCATGCTTTAGGGCTTTTTTTATTTGTCCATTTTCGACTCACCAAGGTCTTCATTAAACAACACAACACATACAAACTTTTAAAAATGAACAAAATGGGTAATGTATTTAAAGGGGGAGAAAGAATCAATAAATTTATTTATACATAATGCAAAATTAACTAATTTGTATTATAGATAATTCGGTACTTCAATGAAAACTTCAATGAAAACTGTAAAAAATACAAACACATTTTAGGAGGAAATCAATTATGACTAAACATATATTAATGGTAGTAACTACTGCAGATAAAATGAAAGATGGACACGAAACAGGACTATGGCTTTCAGAATTTGGTGAAGCGTATGTTGAATTTGATAAAAAGGGCTATGACATTACGGTAGCAAGTCCACTAGGCGGGAAATCACCTGTTGATGCTAGAAGCTTAGAGGGTGGAGAAACTCCTCAAGAAATATTGGATACAGCAAAATACCTTGAAAATACGAATAAATTAGATGAGATTACAGACGTATCTAAATTTGACGCGATCTTCTTGCCAGGTGGTCATGGTACCATGTTTGACCTACCAGATAACGAGAAATTACACCAAGTGATTCGCGATCTGTATGAAGCGGACAAGCTGGTAGCAGCAGTGTGCCATGGTCCAGCAGGGCTTGTAGGAGTGAAGCTTTCCGATGGAACGCCACTTGTAGCTGGCAAAACAGTAACGGCATTTACTGATGATGAAGAAAGAGAGACAACATTAGATAAATACATGCCATTCTTATTAGAAACACGCTTACGCGAATTGGGAGCGGAAGTTATTGTAACAGATAACTGGACAGACCATATGCAAGCGGACGGAAAATTAATCACAGGTCAAAACCCGCAATCTACCATCAGTGTGGCAAAAGAAGTAGTAAAACAACTAGGCTAAACACTTTCATCCTGTAAGCAATAAAAATCTTGCTTACAGGAATTTTTTTGAAAATCATCGGAGAAGGAGGGGGATATTGATGAAACCTATTACAATTAATGCGATTATGACTGCAAAACCTGGTATGGAAGATGACCTGTTTCAGGAAATGCAGAAAATGGTGGCACCGTCACGTGCTGAAAAAGGCTGCGAAGAATATACGCTTCATCAGTCCGTTGAGCAGGAAGGTGTTTTTGTGTTCTATGAAACCTGGCAGGATGAACAGGCTTTAAAGGAACATGTAGCAACAAAACATTATCTAAACTACCGCCGAAAAATTGAAAGTTTAGTGGAAAAACGGGAAGTGTATAGACTAACCAAGGTCTAATTTTATGTATGGAATTGCACCGTCCTTCTTAGAGAAGAACGGTGCTTTCTTATAGAAAAGGAATTTAATAAGCGACCGGAAATACAGCCGTCACATGTGATTTCTGATTTAAGAGCCGTGTTGGAAGCAATTGAGAACAACATGGGGATTAATGCGCTGCCTACCTATCTTATAAGGGATTCAATTGAGGCTGGAAAAACAAAGATATTGTTCCCACAACTTGCGGTAGAAAACACTATTTACCTGGCTTATAAAATGGAAAACCAAGATCATCCGCATGTTCTGGAGATTTTGAGGCGGTTGAAGCGGTAGGGGTTGAGGGGGACGTAAAATAGGAATGGCTTCTCAAGGCCTGAAGCGTGGTGGAGAGTGGAAGACGGTAACAGAGGAAGCGCCTCAAGGCCTGAAGCGTGGTGGGAGATT
>NZ_ACPC01000006.1:0-1866 GCF_000175075.1 Bacillus sp. m3-13 | reverse complement strand
TGCCCTGCGGAAAGCGAGTGCCTGCAGCGGAAAGAAACGGCAAAACTTCAAAGGGAAAACAACAATCTTATAGAAACCAGCCCAACATAAATGACTTATTTTTTTCTATACTATGCAGTATAATGGGGAGGGTTCGAATGAAAGGTGGAGGACACATGGAAGACAAAGAACTACAGAAGTTAATAGAAGGAATCTCCCTAAAGCATTTCAACAGACCTTTCCTTCACAAAGCATCATTCAATCACCGACTGAAAACAACCGGAGGAAGATACCTCACCTCCACAAGCAACATCGAAATCAACAAGAAGTATTACGACGCCCTGGGTATGGACGAGCTAGTAGGCATCATCAAACACGAACTATGCCACTACCACCTGCACATTCAAGGTAAAGGCTATAAACACCGAGATGCTGATTTCCGATTCTTACTTAAAAAAGTGGGGGCCCCAAGATTTTGTACGCCCATTCATACAACTACATCCAAGCCGAAAACTTTTCGTATATATGAATGTGTGGATTGCCACCTGCAATACAAAAGAGTAAGAAGAGTGAATACAAACAAGTATAGATGTGGAAAATGTAGAGGGAAGTTAAGAGAAATAGAAAAGCGTGTTGACACACAACCATAAAATATGATAATTTATTCTAGTCGCTGTTTTAAAAAACGGCTGGATGACAATTATGATAATATATCATTTTTGTTCCGAAAAAACTTGACTTTTAAGTACAAGCTTATTAAAATAAAAGCAGTCGGTTGCGACGAAAGACAACGTTATCCGACACACCGTAGCATTATTCCACCATAGCTCAGCGGTAGAGCATTCGGCTGTTAACCGAAGGGTCGTAGGTTCGAATCCTACTGGTGGAGCCAAATGGAGAAGTACTCAAGTGGCTGAAGAGGCGCCCCTGCTAAGGGTGTAGGTCGTGTAAGCGGCGCGAGGGTTCAAATCCCTCCTTCTCCGCCATCTATTAAGGCCCGTTGGTCAAGCGGTTAAGACACCGCCCTTTCACGGCGGTAACACGGGTTCGAATCCCGTACGGGTCACTACAAAGTGGGATGCAAAACATTCTTGTTTTGTTTCCCATTTCTATCTGGAGGATTAGCTCAGCTGGGAGAGCACCTGCCTTACAAGCAGGGGGTCGGCGGTTCGATCCCGTCATCCTCCACCAGAGGGACTTAATACTAACCTTCTAAAGTTAAATCATCTTCGATGGGCTATAGCCAAGCGGTAAGGCATCGCACTTTGACTGCGACATGCGTTGGTTCGAATCCAGCTAGCCCAGCCAACTTTATAAAATGTATGCGGGTGTGGCGGAATTGGCAGACGCGCTAGACTTAGGATCTAGTGTCTTTGACGTGGGGGTTCGAGTCCCTTCACCCGCACCATACATTTATACTAGCCATTCATTTTCGCGGTCGTGGCGGAATGGCAGACGCGCTAGGTTGAGGGCCTAGTGGGGGCAACCCCGTGGAAGTTCGACTCTTCTCGGCCGCACCAAAAACACCGAAAAAATAATTTCAAAAAAGTGTTGACACAAAATGCTGGATTTGATATTATAGTTAAGTCGCCTCTGAGAGGGACATCAAATAAACAACTTATATGAAGCGCCCGTAGCTCAATTGGATAGAGCGTTTGACTACGGATCAAAAGGTTAGGGGTTCGAGTCCTCTCGGGCGCGCCATTACTTTTAAAGTAAACGGGGAGTAGCTCAGCTTGGTAGAGCACTTGGTTTGGGACCAAGGGGTCGCAGGTTCAAATCCTGTCTTCCCGATATTGAATATTGCGGGTGTAGTTTAATGGTAAAACCTCAGCCTTCCAAGCTGATGTCGTGGGTTCGATTCCCATCACCCGCTCCATAATATTG
>NZ_ACPC01000007.1:0-78655 GCF_000175075.1 Bacillus sp. m3-13 | reverse complement strand
CAAGTGCTTTTGTAAAATAGCATATATATTATTATCGCGGGGTGGAGCAGTCTGGTAGCTCGTCGGGCTCATAACCCGAAGGTCGCAGGTTCAAATCCTGTCCCCGCAACCAAATAAGGTCCCGTGGTGTAGCGGTTAACATGCCTGCCTGTCACGCAGGAGATCGCCGGTTCGATCCCGGTCGGGACCGCCATTCTTTTAAAATGCGAAACTAGGTTTCGTTATTTTTTTTGTCTTTTTTTAGAAAACAAAAAAGAATGAAGCCCCGTTTTGAGGCCCCATCCCATCTACATACAACCTACAATCAATTATAATTCGCTTTATGTGCTTCCAAGATCTCTTCAGAAGTAGCAGCAGTCCAGTCTTCAATGGATGCACCTTCATTTGCGTTCACGAAGGATTGCAGCATTTTATAGCTTTCGCTGTAGCCATATTGATTCGGTAACCCGTTTCTTCCGCCTTTGAAGATTTCTTGCGTCTTTTTATCATCTTCTTTTTCAAGTTCCCCTTCAATTCTTGTCCAGAGGTCTTTGTTGTATTCTTCATCTACTGGTGCTACATCAATTTTAGGATATACAAGTTTTTGGAACATGGTTCCTTTTCCTTCAATGACAAGGTTATCTAAAACGGTAAATGTTTCTCCGTTATAATGGTTATCAACCCAGTAGCTGTGGTGATATTTGTTTGCGACTCCTGCTTTTAGCAAGTTGTCTGTTGTATTACGATCAAAGAATACGACGATTTTGCCAACACCTGCAGTGACGAAAGTAGCCGGTGCATTGTTATCAGTTGGGAACACACATACAGTTGTTTTGCTTCCTTCAAGTGGCAGTTCGTTAGAAGACTTGGTTAGTGCGTCTTTAACAGCAGCATTGATCTTTTTAGTATCCATTCTTTTCAGGTTATCTTGAGCGGCAATTCTGTTCTTTGGTGGAGCAAGAGCATAGTCTGTATTTGTTTCGAATTCGCCACCTTTGTAGCATTTATCCGCAACCTCATCAAGGATGCTTGAAGTGTACAGTGCAGTTGCTTCTTCCCCTTTTAGTCCTTCTTCATAGAATGCCTCGTACAACTGGTACACGTGGATTATCTCAAATTCTTGTCCATTATTTTCGAAGGCGTATTCTAAGCCAATTGCCTCTTCGGCATCTGCTTCCGTTCCTCCGTTGTTACAACCTGTTAATGCTACAGCCATGATGAGAAAAAAGAAAAAACTAGTAAAGCGCATTGTATTCCCTCCTGTAATAGTATTTGCCCCCTATATAGTATATATCGGCAACCAAGTTTAAATATTCTATAAATTATGACAAATTCCTTCTTTTTTATTATTTTTTTATTAAGGAAATTTTACCCATGAAAAAAACCACCCCAAAAGAGATGGCAGTTAAAACCTAATAATCTAGACAAACAAGTATATTTAGACTAGTACTATTAATCCACTAGTTTAACAAGCATATGTGCGAGTTTGTGGCGTTCGTCTTTGTCGCCGACTTTCCATAATTCTTGAAGAAGTTTTTCTTCACTGTTTCTAGGATCTTCATGCTTTGCCAAGTAATCTGCAACTTTTTCTGCGGCCATAGCAAGCTGTTCTTCCCCAAGACCCACTTTCTTTCCTTTGGAGACTTTGTCACTTAAATAGCTCTTGAAGGTATCGAAGTCGGCCAGGATCTGTTCTTTTTTGCCAGGGTCCATATTTTCAACTTTACGTTCTACTCTGTCTTGAGTAGCTTCACGGTCTGTGTATGCCATTTCTTATATTCCTCCTCTAAATTTAAGCGTTCTCTTGTCCATATCCTTTTTATGGGAAGGTTAAACCTTATGATGCTTTTCTTGGCAGAATTATTTTCTTTATGAAGGTGCTTTCGCTATAATAGTGGGTAGCAGTCGGAAGCAGAGGAGTGAAGAGCGTGTCCATTTCAGATGAATTTGCTTTTATTAAAGATATTCAACCAGATCGACTATTTCATGCGAAAAAGGTAGTTGGAATCGGAGACGATGCGGCAATTATCGAAATGGAAGAAGGCTTCGAGAAAATTGTATGTGTGGATACGATGGTGGAGGATGTTCATTTTACACGTGAAACGATGAAGCCGTTTGATATTGGTTATAAGGCGTTGGCGGCTAATATCAGTGATGTGGCTGCAATGGGTGGATATCCTTTGTATTACCTTGTATCCATTACAATCCCAAAAAGCTGGACGCAGGAAGAACTGAAGTCTATCTATGATGGCATGAAGTCGCTTGGGGAGCAATATGAAATGGATCTAATTGGCGGTGACACGACTTCCGGCAAAACAATGGTACTGAGTGTATTTGTGATTGGGAAAGTGGAAAATGGCAAAAGGCTGCTTCGTTCTAATGCTAGGGATGGAGATGTAGTATTTGTCTCTGGAACCGTTGGAGATGCGGCAGGTGGTTTGGATATTCTTTTACATAATAAGAATGCTGATAAGTTTGGGACTTTAGTGGAGAGCCACCAGCGGCCAAAACCCCAAGTTACATTGGGCAGAATTTTAAGCAAGTTTGAACGTGTTTCTCTAAACGATGTGAGTGACGGCTTGGCAAGTGAGCTTTTGGAGATTGCAGAGGCGAGCCAGGTAGATATTTTCATAAATAAGGAAACAATACCTATTAGTGAAGATTTACAGCGTTATGATGCGGATAATGCACTTAAGTGGGCTTTGACCGGTGGAGAGGACTTTGAATTGGTCGGTTCCATTCCTGAGACGGACTGGGCCAAGCTTGAGGAGGAGTGCCTGACAGCCGGAGTAAAGATCAGGAAAATAGGGACGGTTGCTAGTGGCGAAGGAAAAGCGTTCATAAAGTCATACGACGGCGCCGTGCAGGAATTGAAAAAAGAAGGCTATAATCATTTTAATAGAGGTTAGGAGTAGGATGATATGTTGCAAGTGGAGCTTATGACACATTCGGCCGAGGAGACTATGGCAAAGTCCGAGGCGCTTGGCAGGTTGATGGAAGGCGGAGCGGTTCTGTTGTTGGAGGGGGATCTTGGCGCCGGGAAGACGACGTTTACGAAAGGCTTGGCAAAAGGACTCGAGATTAAGAGGAACGTGAACAGTCCGACCTTTACCATCATCAAGGAGTATCAAGGCCGCCTTCCGCTTTATCACATGGATGTGTACCGCTTGGCTGACAGTGAAGAGGACTTGGGATTTGATGATTATTTTGAAGGTGAAGGTGTCACCGTTGTGGAGTGGGCCCATCTGATTGAAGAATTTTTACCAAGTGAACGGTTGGAAATCTATATCTATCACCATGGCGATGATGAACGTAAGATTGTTCTCACACCCAAAGGGGAAAGATATGAAGCTATATGTAAGGAGTTAATGGAATGACCAAAGTGTTAGCGATTGATACGTCCACCTATGTGTTGGGCGTTGCTTTAGTAGATGAGGATAAAGTGATCGGGGAACTGGTCACAAATGTGAAAAAGAACCATTCGTTGCGCGCGATGCCAGCAGTGGAGAAGCTGATGCAGGATTGTGATGTTGCACCAACGGATCTTACACGAATCGTGGTGGGAAAAGGCCCGGGTTCCTATACGGGAGTTAGAATCGGTGTGACGCTTGCGAAGACGCTGGCGTGGTCGTTGAACATTCCGCTTGTTGGGGTTTCAAGTTTGGAGCTTGTCGCGGCGAACGGCCGTTATTTTGACGGAAGCATCTGTGCTTTGCAGGATGCGAGACGCGGTCAGGTGTATACGGGGCTGTATCGTTACAAGGGCGGAGAGTTGACGACGGAAGTGGAAGACGTCAATATCTTGATGACAGACTGGCTTCAGGCGTTAAAAGACAAGCAGGAACCGGTTTTGTTCATCGGAAATGATGTGCACCTTCATAAGGAAACCATCATAGAGTACCTTGGGGAACTGGCGCATTTTGCACAGGTCAGCGAAAACAACCCAAGACCAAGCGAGCTTGCTTTTCTTGGCTTGAAAAGAGAGGCCGAGGATGCTCATTCCTTCGTGCCAAATTATACGAGGCTTGCTGAGGCAGAGGCGAAATGGCTGGAAAGTAAAGAAAAATAGGTGAGCGGAATGAATACATTGATTGATATAACAAAAATGACGGTTTACGATATTGAAGGAGTGCACCGGGTGGAGTTAAAGTCATTTGCTACACCTTGGACGCAGGACGCCTTCTATTATGAACTGACCAACAATCCGTATGCTCATTACCTCGTGATGAAAGAGGAGAACCGGGTAATCGGCTATTGCGGGATTTGGATTGTGATGGGGGAAGCGCAAATTACGAACATTGCGGTTGACCCCGCTTGCCGCGGCCGAAAGCTTGGCGATCTTTTACTAGGAAAAGCAATGGAATATTGTAAAATGGTCGGAGCGACGGTGGTGTCGCTTGAGGTAAGGGTATCGAATGTAGTGGCACAGGGGCTCTATCGAAAATACGGATTCCAAAACGGCGGAATCCGGAAAAAATACTATGTGGATAATAATGAAGATGCACTAGTGATGTGGGTGAATATATGAAACTAACTGAAGCAAAAGACGAACTAATATTAGGAATTGAAACGAGCTGTGATGAGACGGCAGTGGCCATCATTAAAAACGGAAAAGAGATTGTGGCAAATATCGTTTCCTCCCAGATTGAAAGTCACCAGCGTTTTGGCGGGGTGGTCCCAGAAATCGCTTCCCGCCATCATGTCGAGCAGATGACTGTGGTGCTTGAGGAAGCGCTAGAGCAGGGTGGTGTGACAATGGCAGACATCGATGCGATTGCGGTAACTGAAGGACCTGGGCTTGTTGGTGCACTGTTGATCGGGGTCAACTCCGCTAAGGCGCTGGCATTCGCTCATCAAAAACCACTTGTTGGCGTTCATCATATTGCCGGTCATATCTATGCCAACCAACTGGTGGCTGACCTAGATTTCCCATTGCTTGCGCTCGTCGTGTCAGGCGGGCACACAGAGCTTGTGTACATGAAAGAGCACGGTTCTTTTGAAGTAATCGGGGAAACGAGAGATGACGCTGTAGGAGAAGCCTACGACAAGGTGGCACGAACGCTTCAGTTACCTTATCCGGGCGGACCTCACATTGACCGTATGGCTGTGGAAGGAACGCCTTCTATCAAGCTGCCAAGAGCATGGCTTGAGGAAGACTCCTATGATTTTAGCTTTTCTGGCTTGAAGTCAGCAGTGATCAACACCCTTCACAACGCCAAGCAAAAAGGGGAAGAGATTGTGGCGGAGGACCTTGCTGCAAGCTTCCAGGAGAGCGTGATTGAAGTGCTGGTTGGAAAAACGATTCGTGCGATGAAGGAATATGGTGTGAATCAAGTGTTGCTCGCTGGCGGTGTAGCGGCAAACAGAGGATTGCGTTCGGCATTACAGGATGCTGTGGATAGTGAAGGGAAGAACTTGGTGATCCCACCGTTATCCTTGTGTACGGACAATGCCGCGATGATTGCAACGGTAGGTAGCGTGATGTATCGATTAGGAAAGCGATCTGGAATGGATTTGAATGCGAATCCAGGATTGGATATTGAGAAGCCTTTTAACTGACTTTGTTCAGTTAGGAGGCTTTTTCTTTTGGATGCGCTTGCTTTGTTGTGGGGACGCTGCTTTTAGGGTAGTGTGGAGAGTTATCCACACACCTGTGGATTAAATGTGGATAGATACCCAAATATCCACTAAAATAAACCTCGGAAATGTGAATAAAAAAATGTGGATAACTTTGTGTATTTTTGTGGATAGTGTGGATATTTATCTTGATAACTTATAAAACAAGGGTGGATATGTGTATAAGACTGTGGGTAAGTGGTTCTAGTCGACAAGCTTCAGCAGAATACCTTTTTTGTTCGACAAAAAGTGCGTTTGGGGGTGGGTGTGGGTGTTTGTTGGTAACTTTGGGTGTGGGGTGGTGTGGTAGGTGTGGAGAAGTCTATTGGACTGGAGGGTGGCTTGAAGAGTGGCTTCGGTCGTATAGGGGGGTTCTATAAGACGGAAGGGGAGCTTGATAAGTAGCTTCGGTCGTATAGAGGGGTTCTATAAGACGGAAGGGGAGCTTGATAAGTAGCTTCGGTCGTATAGAGGGGTTCTATAAGACGGAAGGGGAGCTTGATAAGTAGCTTCGGTCGTATAGAGGGGTTCTATAAGACGGAAGGGAAGCTTTGTGAGTGGCTTCGGTCGTATAGAGAGGTTCTATTGGACGGAAGGGAAGCTTTGTGAATGGCTTCGGTCGTATAGAGGGGTTCTATAAGACGGAAGGGAAGTTTGATAAAGAGCTTCGGTCGTATAGACCACTTCTATAAAACTTTTTTAGTACTAAGCTCGTTGCTTCGGGCAAATAGAATTATTCAAAGTTACCTGACTTTTAATTGGGTGGCTGGTTTAACATTATCAACGCCCGAAACAGAAGCAACTGATCTAAAAAGGTAACAGAGAAGCGGTCTCAGAGCCCGAAGTTGCTCAGCTGAGCCGAGAACGGTAACAGAGAGGCGGTCTCAGAGCCCGAAGATGCTCCGCTGCGCCAAGAACGGTAACAGAGAAGCGGTCTCAGAGCCCGAAGTTGCATCGCTGCGCCAAGAACGGTAACAGAGAGGCGGTCTCAGAGCCCGAAGATGCTCAGCTGAGCCAAGAATGGTAACAGAGAGGCGGTCTTAGCACCCAAAGCGGCTCTGTTTCCACAAGTTTGGTAACAGAAAGCTCCCCATCCCCGCAACCTCTATAAATTTATTTTGTAAAAATTGTTAATAACCCCATTGACTTCTCCTCCCTTAACTTATATAGTTAGTTACATAACTAATGAACCAAATAACATAACAATAAATACACCAGTCAACTCAAAGTAGGTGAATTAAAATCATGGAAATCAACCTTAAGAGTGACATCCCCATTTTCCAGCAGGTGGCCGAACTGATCGAGAGCGGCATCTTAGAAGGCAGTATGCAGGAGGGAGAGCGGGTGCCGTCAACTAACGAATTTGCGAAGTATTATCAGATCAACCCAGCAACTGCAGCCAAGGGGATCAATCAGTTGGTTGATCAGGAAATTCTATTTAAGAAAAGGGGAGTAGGAATGTTTGTGGCAGAAGGGGCAAAGCAGATCATCCTGACAAAAAGAAAAGCTGCATTTTTTAAAGACTATATCGTTCCGCTAAAAAAAGAAGCTAGCAAGCTTGGGATAACAGAAGAGGAATTAGCGACATTGATCGGCAAGGGGGGAAGAGCAATGAAGATAGAAGTAAAGAATGTATCCAAAATCTACGGAAACAAAAAAGCGGTGGATAACATGTCAATAACGCTTGAGGAAAACAAAATCTACGGTTTGCTTGGACGGAACGGTGCGGGTAAAACCACATTGATGCAGTTGCTTGCAGGTCACGCACTTCCTTCATCAGGGGAAATCCTCATTAACGGTCAGAACCCCTTTAACAATAGGAACATCACCAAAGATATCTGCCTTGTAAATGAGAGCAACAACTTCATCAAACGCCTTAAAATCAAGGATATCTTAAAAGTGGCATCGCTTTTTTACCCGAACTGGTCATGGGACACAGCAAATGCGTTACTTACCACTTTCAATCTAAATCCGACCCTCAAAACGAAAGGCTTGTCAAAAGGGATGGAATCTTCACTAGGCATCATTATTGGCCTGGCGAGCAGAGCGAAAATCACGATCCTTGATGAACCGTATATCGGACTCGACGCAGCGGCCAGGTTTAAATTTTATGAAGTGCTCTTGGAAGAATACGAAGAGTTTCCGAGAACGATCATCTTATCCACACATCTCATTGATGAGGTGAGTAACCTGTTTGAAGAAGTGGTCCTGATGAGAAGTGGGCAGCTTGTTTTCCACAATTCCACAGAAGAACTTCTAGACTCAAGCATCACGGTGTCAGGGAAAAAAGAAGCGGTAGATCAGTTTGCAGAAGGCAAGCGTGTGTTACATGAGTCCGTTTTGGCTGGTAGAAAAACAGCGACTTTGTACGGTGAAGGGCTTACGGTGGAAGCGGCGACCCAGCACAACTTGGATGCAGAACGGAGCTCCATTCAGCAACTGATGGTGTATATGACAGAAGAAGAGTTACAGGGAGGGAAGCAATATGCTTAAGGATGTTAAAGCAGTTCTTTATTATTTGGCTGTGGATATGCGGTTTTCGTTTATGGTGTTCTGGTCCATTTTGATTCTCAGTTTGACTGCCATGTTCCTTATTGTCCTATCCTTTGACACAAAAATGGTTGTTTCCACAAGCATGGCAATCTATATATTCTGCGGGATTACGGGCTTTTTGACAACAAGGGAGACCTTCCCTTATTGCATTAAGTTTGGTGCGACAAGAAATCAATATTTGCTCAGTGTGCTGATCTATTGCAGCGTAGTGGCAGTGGTGTTTTCCACCATTCATGTAATCATTAAGAGCGTATTCGATGGGCTTGTAGGGATGGCAGCAAGCGGGAGTTTCCTCACTTACCATACGGTGGAAATGACGACATTAGCAAACACGTGGTATAACCAACTGTTTGTAGATCTGGTCATCTGTTTTCTTCTATTATCACTAGGCTTTTTACTTGGAACCATCTTTTACCGCCTTGGTTTAATTGGGGGATTTGGAACATTGGCGCTGCTTGCAATTGCTTTTCTCCTTCCCACTACAAGGGACTTCTTATTGGATGCTTTGGTAGATATGGACGGGTGGAAGATGGGACTTAACTTCTTTATGCTGGTGGCTATAGCGCTATTTTCTTTCTTGCCGAATTGGGGAATGCTGAGGAAGGCTTCTACTTTGTCCAGTGCGACGAGATAGGGAATATAACAAAACCGCACAGTCCACTCTGTGCGGTTTTTGCTAGTTACGCTGTTTTTTCTTTTGGAAAAATAAATAGTAAATCCCAAGACCCAACCCTGCAAGGTTGATAGCCAGCATGACGAAATAATACGCCTCGATCGGGCCGGTAAAGATGTAGTAAAAGTATCTGATGGTGTTAATAATAATGACCATTAATAAAACAATCGAGAAAAATCTATTCATCCATATCCCCCTACTATTTAAACAAGCTCTTCCCATTCTTCCATCAACGCAAGCAGCTTTTCCTGAAACGCTTCATTCGCTGTGTTCAGCTCCAGCACTTTTTCATGGTCCTGGTAGACTTCAGGCAAGCAAAGCTCGCTTTCGTTATGCTCGATTTTCTGCTCAAGCTCTTCCATCTCTTTTTCGATTTCTTCGACGCGGCGTTTGCGCTGGCGTTCGAGGCGCTTTGCTTCTTTCTCCTGTTCATAACTCATTTTCTCAGGGGCCTCAGTTGAAGCAGATGAAGTCACTTTAGAACCTTTAGTAGTCGCAGTCTCTGCTTCCAATCGCTCCAGTTCCAACGCCTCTTCTTTTTTCTCCACATAATAGTCGTAGTCGCCAAGGTACTCTGTTGCGCCAACTGTGCTCAGCTCATATACCTTCGTCGCCAACCGGTTGATAAAATAACGGTCATGGGACACGAAGAGAATCGTGCCTGGATAATCAATCAAGGCATTCTCTAAAATTTCTTTGCTGTCCAAGTCCAAGTGGTTGGTAGGCTCATCGAGAATCAGCACATTTGAGCGCTCCATCATCAGCTTGGAAAGGGCAAGCCGCGCCTTTTCGCCACCACTCAATGTGGATACGGGCTTTAACACGTCATCCCCGGAAAATAGGAAGTTTCCTAGAACGGTCCGGATCTCTTTCTCCATCTTCTGAGGATATTCATCCCAAAGCTCCGCTAGAACGGTTTTGTTGGAAGTAAGATCTGCCTGCTGCTGATCGTAATAGCTGATCGACACATTGGCGCCAAAAGAAAAGGTGCCTTCAAGCGGCTTTAATTTTCCGACAAGCGTCTTTAATAAGGTAGACTTTCCAATTCCGTTTGGCCCGACAAGTGCAACACTGTCGCCGCGGCTCATGGAAAAGTCCACTTGACGGAAGACAGGGTTCGTATCGTAGGAGACGGCTAGATCTCTTGCTTTTAGCACATCGTTCCCGCTTTGGCGGTCGATATCAAACATAATGGAGGCAGATTTTTCGTCGCCTTTAGGACGGTCCATCACGTCCATCTTCTCAAGCTGCCTGCGACGGCTTTGGGCCCGCTTGGTGGTAGAAGCGCGGGCAAGGTTCTTTGCTACAAAATCTTGCAGCTTGGCAATCTCGCCTTGCTGCTTTTCAAACATCTTCATTTCGCGCTCATACTGCTCGGCCTTCTGATCCAGATACTTACTGTAGTTTCCGATGAACTTCGCGGATTGCTTACGAGAAATCTCGTAAACAATGTTAACGACCTTGTCCAAGAAATAGCGGTCATGGGAAACAATCAACAGGGCACCCGGGTAGCCTTGGAGGTAGTTCTCCAGCCAGGAAAGGGTGTCGATGTCCAAGTGGTTGGTCGGCTCATCGAGAATGAGGAGATCCGGCTTGGTCAAAAGCAGTTTCGCTAGAGCCAAACGTGTCCGTTGTCCGCCACTTAATGTTTCAATCGGTGTTTCGTAATCATATTCGGAAAAGCGCAATCCGTGCAGAACGGAGCGGATATCTGCTTCATATTGAAAGCCGCCTTTTTGCTTGAAGGCTTCTTGCACTTCGTCATATTCTTTGAGAATGCGAGCGTACGCTACTTCATCTTCAAAATAAGCGGGATCTCCCATTTTCGCTTCCAATGTGCGCATTTGTGTTTCCAGTTCGCGGAGTCCGGCGAATACGGTCAGCATCTCGTCCCAGATCGAGCGCTCAGTCTGCAAGCCAGTGTCCTGCGCAAGATAGCCGATCGACACGCCTTTAGGTTTAATCAGGTCTCCTGAATCAAAGGATAGCTGATTGGCTATGATTTTTAATAGAGTGGATTTCCCTGCCCCGTTGCGTCCCACAAGGGCAATTCTATCTTTGGATTGTACTTCTAGTTTTATATTCGATAAAATAAGGTCAGCGCCAAAGTATTTGGTCAACTGATTAACTTGTAAAATAATCATCATCTTCACCTCGAGTAATTCTAGGTTAAGTGTATCTTTCTTTGGGGTTTACATCAAGATTTTGGGTATCTGGTTTTGAGGGAGGGGCTCGATTTGGTAGAATCGCCCGTAAATCGAGATTATCGCCTGTATTTTTTTATTTTCGCCCGATTAGTGGCAATTATCGCCCGTAAATCTGTAAAATCGCCCGATTCCACTCGGAAATCGCCCGTAAATCCAAATTATCGCCCGATTGCGGACAAGGTCCCAAAGGCAGGAAAATTAGTAAAGACATAGAAATGTAATCGTTTTCGTTCCGTGGTAAAATAGAGGAGCAAACAGGTTCGACAAATGGGGGAGTACAATGAATAACGAACAAATAAAAATTCCACAGGCAACGGCAAAGCGCCTTCCGTTATATTATCGTTTCATCCAGAACTTGCATTCGTCTGGCAAGCAGCGCGTGTCATCTGCGGAGCTTAGTGAAGCGGTAAAGGTGGACAGCGCCACGATCCGCCGGGACTTCAGTTACTTTGGTGCGTTGGGGAAAAAGGGATATGGATATAATGTTCAATATTTGTTAACTTTTTTCAGGAAAACGCTCGACCAAGACGAATTGACATATGTTACTCTAATAGGTGTAGGTAATTTAGGAACCGCCTTCCTACATTATAATTTTATGAAAAACAATAATACGAAAATAGTGATGGCCTTTGATGTGGACGAGTCCAAAATCGGCTCGGAAATCGGAGGAGTCCCTGTTTATCATTTAGACGATATTGAAAAACAAATGCCCGAGAATGTAACGGTAGCCATCTTGACGGTTCCGGCTCCGGTAGCACAGCCAATAGCGGATAGACTTGTAGAAAAGGGCGTAAAGGGCATACTGAACTTTACACCGGCACGTATCAATGTTCCGGAAGAGATACGCATCCATCATATTGATTTGGCGGTGGAACTGCAGTCATTGGTATATTTTCTTAAGCACTATCCAAGCGAGTAAAAAAGATGTAGAATAAGAATATTTCGAGGAGGTGTCAAATATGGGTTCATTAGGAATGGGAAGCCTCTTACTTATTGTATTTGTAGCACTACTTATTTTCGGTCCAAGCAAGTTGCCTCAACTTGGAAAAGCAGCAGGTAATACATTGCGCGAATTCAAAAACGCAACTAAAGGATTGGCCGATGACGACGATTCTAAAGAGAAAAAAGAAGAAACGAAGTAATGTAAGGATGAACATATATGCTAGATAGAGAAATGTCGGTGTATGACCATATAGGCGAGCTCCGAAAAAGAATTATCATCACAGCATCCTTCTTTTTCGTTTCGGCAATCGGCGGCTTCTTCTTGGCCGAACCGATCATTGTCTATTTACAGCAAACAGATGAAGCGAAAGAGCTGACGATGAACGCCTTTCGTATGACAGACCCCATCAAGATCTTTATGCAATTCGCCTTTCTAATTGCATTTATCATAACGTTTCCCGTCACGCTCTATCAGCTTTGGGCCTTCATCAGCCCAGGCTTGTTAGAAAAAGAACGGAGAGTAACGTTAAGCTATATACCTATTTCCATTTTCCTGTTTTTAAGCGGACTAGCTTTCTCTTACTTCATTTTATTCCCGTTTGTCGTGGATTTCATGGGTAGACTTGCAGACCGGTTGGAAATAAACCAGGTAATCGGAATCAACGAATACTTTCAATTCTTGTTTCAACTAACCCTACCGTTTGGGTTACTGTTTCAAATGCCGGTAATTGTGATGTTCTTAACAAGGCTGGGCCTCATTACCCCAAGCTTCTTGGTGGAAATTCGTAAGTTCGCTTACTTTGGCCTGCTTGTGGTCGGTGGAATGATTACGCCGCCAGAACTGATCTCGCATTTGATGGTAACCGTCCCGCTGTTTTTGCTATATGAAATCAGCATTGTGATTTCTCGTGTTTCTTATCGAAAAGCGCAAAAAGCGGCAGCGTTGATGGAGCAGGAAGAGAAGATGAATAATTAGATTTGAGCAAGCTCGTCCCCTTTTTTGAGAAGGGGGCGGGCTTGTTTTTGGTTTAGGCGGTGGACCGGTTCAAGTCGCTCATAGGGACAGATGACGGGCCCAATCTTGCCAAATGTCCGAAGATTTTCGAAAGTTGACCGAAGTTTCCACGATTTTGACCAAAGATTTGGGAAAGTTGACCGAAGTTTCTCCGAATTTGACCGAACCAAATTTTGAAGTGTCCAAAGCTCGTTAAAAATTGACCGAACAACAACCTCAAATGTCCGAACCCCCTACAAAAAAACAAGAAAATTGTCCGAACACCTGAACGAATTGACCGAACCATCCCAGAGGCCCCTCAAAACGAGCAAATTCCCTCTGTTTTTGTTCAAAATAGGTAACATTCCATAAGCATCTGCGACCCAACCCACAAAAGCACAAACCCTAATTACCCAAAACCACTTTTAGTAAAAACCAACCCAAAACATCCCCCAGTAAGAGCGAACCCCAAGTTGATTGCAGTGGAAGGCGCGCAGACGCCCGCGGGAGGAAGGGACAGGTGAGACCCCACAGGCTGCAAGCCGAGGAGGCTCACGGACCGCCCGCAGGCAAGCGAAGCGCCTGAAACGGAAATCAACTGAATTATAGACTCTCCAAATTAAAAAGACCCGCACCTACAACAGGTACGAGCCTTCTCTCACTTTTTCTTCTGTTGTATCTCTTTAATCTTCTTATGCAGCAGATAGGACCGAATGGCGACGCCGAAGTCAAAGGTGGCAATGAGCATCAGCAGGATGGTGTGCCAGTGCCAGATGGTATCCTTCACAGAAACAATCGCCAGGTACAAGAACAAGCTGCCCATGATCGCATAGAAGAAAACCATTCGTAATGGTGTTATTTTCATGTGCAAATCCTCCAGGTAAGTTCAGCTCTAGCGGAGAGCTGTTTAAAAGAACGAAATGAAATTCGGTACGTTCTGTTGCATTTCTTCCATTTGACGCATCATTTCTTCGATATCATCGCGGAACACATATTGTACGATGACAACGAACGAGTTCATGGCAACGTGGGCGATGATCGGAACGATAATGCGGTTAGTTTTTACATATAGGAAAGCGAAAATGCCTCCCATGACAAAGTATATGAGCAGATGCTTGAAATCTTGATGGACCACGGCAAAAAGTAACGAACTCACCGTCAGCGCAATGGCGAAGTTAAACTTCTTATAGATGGAACCGAAAATGATCTTCCGGAAAATAATCTCCTCTAATATCGGTCCAGCGACGGCAACGGCAAAAATCATGACAGGGAATGCGGAGACAAACCCCATGATTTGCTGGGTGTTCTCAGATCCCGGCTGAATGCCGAAAAGCTGCATTTGAATCTGTGCTGCCACAGCCTGCCCAATCAGTGCAAGCGGAAAGCCGACAACCGACCATAGTACTGTTTTTGGGATGGAAGCTGTTTCGCCTCGGAAGTCCCCTTTGGTCCATTCGTTGCGGAGTATCCAGGCAACAATGGCCAATCCAACCGTAAAACTGATAAAGGCCCAAACGCCGATTAGATATGGCTCTCTGGTGGCGCGCTCCATGCCTTCCCCGACGCCAAGCCAGATCAACAGCGGGTAACCAAGCAATACGGACAGCTGCATCAGGACATATGTAATAATGACGTACCAATAATTTTTTGTCATAATAAGCTCCTCTTAAGCATTATTCACTTTTCGTATTGTACCATATAATCTATATGTCCTTATAACGATAAGGTTTCCCTGAATGGGCAGATTTTACGAAAACAATCTTGATTCGACACGTTTAAACAGGAAAGCACATGAGGATAATGAAAAGGGTTGCAAGTCGAAAATTTTTTAGATAAAGATACTTGCAAAACAGAAGCAGATTCATTATTATAATAATTGTGTTAGCACTCAAGTGTTAAGAGTGCTAATAAAATATAAACCATTACATATGAAACCAAGGAGGTTGTTTTCATGTTAAAGCCATTAGGCGATCGCATTGTAATTGAACTTGTTCAATCAGAGGAAAAAACGGCAAGTGGTATCGTATTACCGGACTCTGCGAAAGAAAAACCTCAAGAAGGTAAAGTAGTAGCAGTAGGAACTGGCCGCGTACTAGAAAGCGGAGAGCGTGTAGCACTTGAAGTAGCAGAAGGCGACAGCGTAATCTTCTCTAAATACGCAGGAACTGAAGTGAAATTCGAAGGAAGAGAACTTCTTATCCTTAAAGAAACAGACGTACTTGCAGTAGTAAGCAAATAATCTAACCATCAAAGCGGATAGCTAACCGAACTAGCCCCGCATCTAATAAAATTTTAAACTGGTTGATTGTAGCGGAGGGTGTGAGACTCCGGCGGGAGATAGCGGTAGCTTGAGACCCCGCAGGCAAAGCCGAGGAGGCTCAAGCACACGCCCCGCGGAAAGCGAACACCTGCAGCGCAAATCAACCGAGCAGTATCTAAAATTCATTTAAATTCCTAAGGAGGTCTATCTATCATGGCAAAAGAGATTAAGTTCAGTGAAGAAGCCCGTCGCTCCATGCTTCGCGGTGTAGACAAACTAGCTGATGCAGTGAAAGTAACATTAGGACCAAAAGGACGTAACGTAGTACTTGAAAAGAAATTCGGTTCTCCACTAATCACAAATGATGGTGTAACAATCGCAAAAGAAATCGAATTAGAAGATGCATTTGAAAACATGGGTGCGAAACTTGTAGCTGAAGTTGCAAGCAAAACAAACGACGTTGCCGGTGACGGTACAACAACTGCAACAGTTCTTGCGCAAGCAATGATCCGCGAAGGATTAAAGAACGTTACAGCTGGTGCGAACCCAATGGGTATTCGTAAAGGAATCGAAAAAGCGGTTGCTGTTGCAATCGAAGAATTAAAAACAATCTCTAAACCAATCGAAGGCAAAGCTTCCATCGCACAAGTTGCAGCAATCTCTGCAGCAGACGAAGAAGTAGGTCAATTGATTGCAGAAGCGATGGAGCGCGTTGGTAACGACGGCGTTATTACGCTTGAAGAGTCCAAAGGCTTCACAACAGAGCTTGAAGTAGTAGAAGGTATGCAATTCGACCGTGGATATGCATCTCCATACATGGTAACTGATTCTGATAAAATGGAAGCTGTTCTTGAAAATCCTTATGTGTTAATCACAGATAAGAAAATCACGAACATCCAAGAAATCCTTCCAGTTCTTGAGCAAGTAGTACAACAAGGCAAGCCGTTGTTACTGATTGCAGAAGACGTAGAAGGCGAAGCGTTGGCTACATTAGTAGTGAACAAATTACGTGGAACATTCAATGCAGTAGCAGTTAAAGCTCCTGGATTCGGTGACCGTCGTAAAGCAATGCTTCAAGACATCGCAGTACTAACTGGCGGAGAAGTGATCACAGAAGAACTAGGTCTTGACCTGAAAACTGCGAACATCAGCCAATTAGGACGCGCTGACAAAATCGTTGTAACAAAAGAAAACACGACAGTTGTAAACGGACACGGCAACACAGAAGAAATCCAAGCTCGCGTTGGCCAAATCCGTGCACAATTAGAAGATACAACTTCTGAATTTGACCGCGAAAAATTACAAGAGCGCCTAGCTAAAATCGCTGGCGGCGTAGCTGTAATCAAAGTTGGAGCGGCAACAGAAACAGAACTAAAAGAGCGTAAACTTCGCATTGAAGATGCTCTAAACTCCACGCGTGCTGCAGTGGAAGAAGGAATCGTAGCCGGTGGTGGTACTGCTCTTGTAAACATCTACAACCAAGTGGCAGCAATCCAAGCGGAAGGCGACGAAGCAACAGGTATTAAAATCGTTCTACGTGCGATGGAAGAGCCTGTACGCCAAATCGCACACAACGCTGGTCTAGAAGGATCTGTAATCGTAGAACGCCTGAAAAAAGAAGAAATCGGAATTGGATTCAACGCAGCAACTGGCGAGTGGGTTAACATGCTTGAAGTTGGTATCGTAGATCCGACTAAAGTAACTCGCTATGCACTTCAAAACGCAGCAAGCGTATCTGCGATGTTCCTAACTACTGAAGCAGTAGTAGCAGACATCCCAGAAGAAAACGCTGGCGGCGGCATGCCTGACATGGGCGGCATGGGTGGAATGGGCGGAATGATGTAATAACGTTTCACAAAGCTGTGAAGCAGTCTGGTAAGTAAAATGAAAATAATTAAAGGACTACTTTCTTTTTAAAGGAGGTAGTCCTTTTTACTTTGAGAAATTTACAATTTGGAAATTTTATTAAATTAATTATTTTTCTCAAGTCAGAATCTTAATATTAATAGACGAGCACCTTTTATTAATTATGAAGGAATGTGAGAATATTAAGCTAAAAGTGCAAAGTAAGTTTAAAGAATTTAGATAGATTTCTTATGATCTTTATAAAATTTTTCGAATTTCTGGAACAGAAATTTACCGAAGAGAAGTAAAGGAGAAAATCAATTTTTGTATAAAATGTATGTAAAAAAATCCTATAAAGGTTATAATTAGTATAATTGTAAACTATTAAAAATAATATTTTTTATGAATAAACTCTTAATATATTTGATTAGTATTTTAAATTGGAGGATACATATGCGAACTATAAGCGAAAGTAGCCTATGGAAAAGTTCGATAGGGGAGATACAAACAGATCAGTATGAAAATTTTAATACAAATTTATTAACAGCATACGAGAGTTTTAGAAGGAATGTTATGGTATTGTCTGCTGAAATTGCAAGAGATCTACCAAATTTTACTGTTCATGATATTACACACATTGATGCCTTGTGGGAAACAGCTTCACAAATTACTGGTGAAGGCTATCAGTTGAATCCTATGGAGGCTTTTGTATTGGGTAGCGCATTCCTTCTTCATGATTTAGGAATGGCCTCCGCTGCTTATGTAGACGATATTAGTCAACTTTTTGAGGGTGAAGAATGGGAAGATATAGTTGAATTTTCTTTAAGAGAAGCATTAGGAAGAATTCCAACACTAGAAGAGCGGGGAAATATTCCAATAGAAGTTTTGGAAAATGCAAAGTCTACTCGCTTAAGAGAATTGCATGCAACTCATGCAGAGAATCTTGTAAGCGCAGTTTGGACTACCAAAGAGGGACAGAGTTATCGTCTGTTAGAAGACCAAGAATTATTAGCACACCTTGGAGAATATATAGGGCTTTTAGCATCTAGTCATGGCTGGTCAATAGAAAAAGTGGAAAATCTTTTAAATATAGAAATTGGTGCTCCACCATCTTATCCAAGTAGTTGGTCTGTAGATATACTAAAGTTGGCTTGTATACTACGTGTGGCTGATGCTGCACACCTAGATAGTAGGAGGGCTCCAGCTTTTTTGAGAGCTCTAAGGAGACCCAAAGAGGATAGTGATATTCACTGGAAGTTTCAGGGGAATTTATCAAGACCAACTACTCAAGATGACCAATTAGTTTTTACCTCCGTTCAGAGATTTAATGAAGATGAAATTGATGCTTGGTGGTTAGCATATGAAACTCTATCTATGGTTGATAATGAACTTAAAAGTGTTGACAGATTATTAAAGGGCAAAAACAAAGAAACTTTTATTATAAAGGGTGTAAAAGGAGTAGAGAGTCCAACTAAATTAGCAGAAGTGGTTCGTGTAAATGGTTGGGAACCAGTAAGTGCAAGCCTCCATGTAAGTGATGTACCTCATTTAGTTAAACAACTTGGAGGTGAAGGGTTGTATGGTAAGGATAATACAATTCCTTTAAGGGAACTTATTCAAAATGCAAGAGATGCTATACATTCAAGAAGAATTATTCAGAATCATGAGAATAACTGGGGAAGTATCATTATAAAAGTTGGTGTCGAAAATGGCACGGATTTTATTGAAATAATAGATAGTGGTATAGGGATGTCTCAGAATACTTTATGCCAAAAACTTTTAGCCTTTGGTTCAAGCTATTGGGGAAGCTATCTAATGACAAAAGAGCACCCAGGATTACTTACAAGTAATTTTAGATCAATTGGTAAATTTGGAATAGGGTTTTATTCTACTTTTATGTGGGGGGAAAAAATAGTAGTGAAAACTAGGACCATTTATGATGGCCCTAGTGAAACTAAAATACTGGAATTTGGAGTGGGTCTTAGTGGTCGCCCAATATTAAAAAAATGTAATATGAGAGAGGGATTACGGGACCCTGGGACAAGTATACGAATCTATGTGAACCATAAAGAAGAATTACTTGATTCAATGTTAAAAACTTTAGAAGCTTCTGATGAAATTTTTGAGTTTGAATCAAACGAAAAATTAGCATCGATCTGTAGAATGTTAGCTCCTACATTAGAAGTTGACTTATATATTCAATATGAAAATTTCCCAGTTAAGAAAATAATAGAAGCGGATGATTGGAAACGTATTAATCCTATTGAATTCATCATTAGGTTAACAGGTTATATGCAAGATAATTGTCCTGATGATATTAAGAGTTTAGCTGAGGAGTATTCAATATTATTAAAGCCGATATTTAATGAAGAAGGTGTACAAGTAGGACGAGCAGGAATAAGTCCGAGTGAAGAGTTTAGTAGATATAATAGTAAAATAAATGGATTTCTAACATGCGGTGGTTTGTATGTTGAAAAACTGCATTCACTGTTTGGCGTAATAATAGGTGAAGTAAACAGGGCTAGTAGAAAAATAGGAATTCCTCTTGCATCAGAAGAGATAATTGCTATATGGGCAACTGAACAAGGTAGAACTATTCTTGAGAATTTTAATTACTTATCGCCCAAAGTTTTGATTGATATAGCTGATACTATTTGTTCTCTGGGAGGTAATTGCGATAATTTTCCAATATGTTACACAAATCATGGCTGGCTGAATTATTCTCAGATAAAAGAATATGAATGGTCTAAAACATTAAGTTTTACTTCCCTATATCAAGTTGAGGGGATTATTAATTTTAAATCCCTGGAGCCAAATGTTATAGCTACAAACTTTGGAGGTAGAAATGTTATTTTTCAAAATTGGCCGTTAAACGACATTGATACGGTTAAGTATTGGAATACAAGACATCACCTGCTAAAAGCGCTGGTAGAAACATTTGAATTAAATACAGATGAGTTTTTCCGAAATTACTATAAGAGTAGCAGAGAAAGTGACAAGCCTATGAAAATTGGATTAACATCAGATGGAAGTGATATTGAGGTAAATGTAGAGATAATACATTTTATTTGAAAATACAAAACTGTCTAAGACGAGGTGTGTTAAATACTTGGGAATATTCTTTTTATAACACTTTTTCCCATTGGAACATTAATAACAGTTATTAAATGAATAGGTTATCCTAAAATCAAAACCGTAGTTCTTTTACCAATTCAACTTTGTATATATTTGGGCGCCTGTTATTAATATTTTACACTTGTACTTCGTAAAATATTAAATAATAGACTGTGAGTGGATTATAGGCATATATAAATAGAATATAATATCAGAATTGGAGGAAAAAGCCATGAAAAATCTTATTGATAAAGAAGATTTTAATGATTTAGCTGATGAAGTTTTTGAAGGAGAAGTAATTAATCCTGAGATAAAGAAAAATATTATAGAACAAAGTTATACCGCATATAAAGAGTCTATAAAATCAATGGACTTTGATAACAAAGATATTACAGACATGACTCAAGAGATTCTTCAAGCATATAAGGAAAAGCTATCTGACAAAAACTTGGATTGGAACCAGCAATCAGAGATTATGGACAGAATGGAGAAAGTTTTAGAACTAAAAGTTAAAGATGTTAAAGACATTAGAACAAAACACTTTATGTTTTTAGCATTAGGCCTATCTGTTGCAGCAGGTGCAGCTGGAGCTACAGGAGTAACACTTGCAAAGCATGCACCTGAAGCATTGGGTAGAATATTTGATAAAACAAAAAGTTTCGTAAAAAAATAATTTAGCCTATTTTAATGCACCCTTTAGGGTTTTTATAATATAACAATCTTGTAGAGGTTAAAGAGGCTTTCCATTTGTAGACAGTGTGGAAAGCCTCTTTATTCATACTAAAAATAAAGGTCTGAATTAAAAAAACTCCCTCATCCCTAAAAGACCTAACCAGGACATCCGAGATACTCATGAATATCCTGTACAGTAAACGAATTATACTGGTTCAAAGCATATTGCGCATGGTATAGGTGTTCCATCATCAAAAGCTTCCCACCAAAAGTCCCTCATAACGTCCCGAGAGTCCCAATCCCATCTAAAAACGAGACCCTAGGCTTATTAACTAAGTATGGTATTTTCTGTTGTGAAGGCAAGCTATCTACAGATCTAATAACAGTTGAAAACCATGATTAAGTATGCTACCAGAGAGGAGCGAGACTTTCTAACGCATAACAGGAAGCATGAGAACCGTTCGTCTGCAAAGCCACTCAATAATCTCCTCTAACTTCTTCAATATTGTTTTTGTTATACGCAGTATGCATAGTATGGCGTAGAAAACGGAAAGAAAGTCCTGGGTCCAATTTACTCGGTTTTAGTAATCATGCCATTCTATATTCGGCAACATGAAAAAACGTGATTTAAGTGTGCTCCGATGGTTATACTTTCTGGTTGTTATTTTGGAGAGTACTCGACAACGTTTTAGCTGATCTGATGTGATAGACCTCTTCTAGTATTGAAACCTCTTATTTTAAAATATGCAATAATAAGGTTATTGAATACATTGGTCTAAATTTACTTTTATGTATTAGTCTGTTATATTCTAATTTGAGAGAATAGTCATTTTTTTTGATAAAAAATAAAATGTAACTGATTAAATTCATGCTTTGAAAAATAATAATGTTCAAATGTTTTTTTATAATTCTAGATAGAAAATATATATAAACCTGAGGAGGTGACATTATGGCTTATGTAGAGATAAAACCCAGTCTCCTATCATGGGCTCTTAAAAGGTCTCAAAAAGGAGAAGAACTAAAAAGAACTTTCCCTAAGCTAGAACAATGGTTAAAGGGGGAATCTAAACCAACTTTAAAACAATTAGAGAAATTTGCAAAATCAACTTCAACACCTTTAGGGTATTTCTTTCTGAAAGAACCCCCGGTTGAAAATATACCAGTACCACATTATCGGACTTTAGGTGATGAAGATCCACCAAATGCTAGTACAGAATTGATTGATACCATACATACAATGCAACGAAGGCAACAGTTTATTAGTGATTTTTACATAGAAAACGGATGGCACAATATAGAGTTTGTAGGTTCATATAAGGGCAAAAATCCTTTAGAGTTAGCAAGTATTATAAGAAACAAAATAGACCTACCAAGTGATTGGGCAGCTACAATACCTTCATGGCATGATGCACTAAGATTTTTAATTACTAAATTAGAAGAACATCGTATTATGGTGATGATTAACGGAGTTGTGGGTAATAATACTCATCGTAAATTGAAAGTTGAGGAATTTCGCGGTTTTGTATTAGTTAACAAGATTTCCCCCCTAATTTTCATTAATGGTTCTGACGCAAAATCAGCACAAATATTCACATTAATTCATGAATTAGCACATATATGGATTGGACAAAGTGCTATAGTAGAGGCCTCACCGATTAATACTGAATTGAATGAGATTGAAGTGCTTTGCAATAGGGCTGCAGCGGAATTATTATGTCCTAGCAAAGAATTTAAAGAATTATGGAGTATGAATTTTGGAACAAACGTCTATCAACAATTGGCTAGATACTTTAAGGTGAGTACCATAGTTGTTGCGAGAAGGGCCCTAGATCTAAATATAATTAATAAGGATGATTTTTTTACCTTTTATGAAGATTATAAAGAAAACAATATAGAAATACCGAATTCTAGTGGTGGGAATTTTTATAACAACCTAGGAGTTAGATTAGGAAATCTGTTTACTAGAACAATTATATCAGAGGTGAAGGCGGGAAATTTAATGTACCGAGATGCATATAGGTTAACAGGATTAAGAGGAGATACCTTCAATAAATACGTCACCCACTTTACGAGAGGTGGTAGATGAAAATGTATATATTAGATGCAAACGTGTTTATTTCTGCTCATAGACAATATTATTCATTCGATTTTGCACCGAGTTTTTGGGAAGCATTAGAGAAATCAGCTCAGCGATCGGTTATTTGTAGTATTGACAAGATTAAAGAAGAATTAATGTGTGCAAAAGAACCTGATGAATTACACGAGTGGTCCGGCAATTCATTTAGAGAATATTTCGAAGATACAGATAGTGATGATGTTTTAGATGCTTATGCAGAGCTACAAGTTTGGGCAAACTCAAGTGATCATTTTTTACCTGAGGCAAAAAGCGAATTTGCTTCTAATGCTGATGCTTGGTTAATTGCATATGCTAAAGCTCGTGGAGGAACTTTAGTTACTCATGAAGCGAATAACCCGGCTAAAAGAAATCGAATTCTTATCCCTGTAGCATGTGAAAACTTTAATGTTCCATACGTTAATACTTTTGATATGTTAAGAGAACTAGGAGTTAAATTATAAAAACATAGGGAAATAGAAAAGTAGAGGTAAGATAATAGAGCTCCCTAAGAACTTCATAAACTATAGATTATATTATTCCAACTATCAAAAAATACAGCATCCCTAATCATATTCGATTAAATATGTTGCCGGGCTGTCCCATTAATTCCTCTATGTAATTTATTGTGCTTACATATCTCCTTCAAAACACATAAAAATATGAAGATATGATGCCATAGTTACTCATACTACCATTTATGTTAAAGTTTTTAGAATGATAAAGAACTAAATAAAGAGACTTTCCATTAGTTTCAGAACAACGGAAAGCCTCTTTATTTGGTTGAATCATTAGAATTAATGCTTTATCTATATTAATAATCACCTACATCCCCAAAACCTCTAACCCGGATACCTATGTTTATCCGCTATCTTAAACACGACATATAGCTTCAACGCAAATCGTGCTTGAATTAGATATTTCATAACCAAAAGCTTCCCACCAGGTTTCCCACATATCCCCCCTCCCGAAGACCATGTCGCATTTACATAAGAAAACCCCAATAGGCTGAATAATTAGGCACGGTATTTTCTGTTGCTAAAGCATAGCTAAAACACTCCTCTCCCTCTAGTGTATAACCCATAGAGCCGTAAAATACCCGTATGTATGTTGGGCTAAACATGTGTACAGCGCCGAGCATAGGTTAGTTTTAACAATCTATTATGAATAGATATTATTAAAATTCCAATTAGAGAATTACTTGGGTGATGGCTTCGACAACTGCGGAGGTAGATGGGGATTTGATCCCAGATTGTGTGTAATAGATTTATCCTTAAGAGGCCATGAATATTAAAATGAAATTTATGATGGCAAGGGCAAAATTGAAGGCGCCTATCAGTGGGTGGAGATTGATTCGATAAGTGGCATATATCAGATAGATTTTGGATTTGATTTGTTTTTTACTTGCCTATGAACAGATTGCCGGAAGAGGTACTATGCAGAGTAGAATTAAGTGAAATTTAATATGTCACCAGAATGCATCGGTACCAGTCTAGCGCTCAGCAGGAAGCATGAGAACCGTCCCTTTGCTCCTATTAGGATTATATAACCTTGTTATATCTAGGTCTAAAATGATAATATGCTTTTCTTGTCCTCGTTTTATAAAAACATGGCAACCTATGGCAAAAAAGCTTACTATAGGAGAAGGTCTTTCATCAGTTTGCTAAACTGTTGGGAGGCCTTTTTCTTCCATATTGGCGTTGATCCAGAGGCTTATTATTAATAGTATAAATGTATTGAAAACATTAAACAAAAGATCAGTATCTACAGTCCAAAATACGTGAAAATAGGGTCACAGTGTTATATCTTTATGAAGATTTTAGAGAACGAGGAATTTAAAAATTTTATTATGGATGATATGATGAATAAGGTTTATGAGGCAGTGAATGGATAGGGGATATTAAGTGTAATAATAGGGGGGAGCGAAAAAATTATACGAAGATAATGAAATTTCATTAGTTAATATCATTCAGCTAAAGAGTAAAATCTATTTTGTTGTTTTTTATTTGCTTCATACGTCTAATAGACGTATAATAATTCATAAGTAAAAATTTGTAAAACTTGTGTATAATTTAAATTATTAGAAAAATGAAAATATTATAGTATAATAAAATAAAACTTAGGAGAGTGTTTATGAGATTAGATGATTTAGTTAAAGAAGGTTTTAATTTAATGGATGGAGATCACAGACAAAATGGACTTGCTGTGTCTGCACTCAAGATTGCATTTAATTCATACTTTAAGACCTACCAGTCTATGAAAATGATAATACCATATATATTAGATGGCGAAAGAAAAGACGAATTTCATCACTTTAAATACTTTGAATTTTATGGAGAAACTATTGTCCATTTTCAACACTTTGCAGAACTAGTTTGTAAAGAAATATTACGTCAACAACATGAATTATTGGTGCTAGAGCCAGGAAGAAAAAAACACGTCATCCTTTATAAGCTATTAAATGATAACAGGTTGGATGAAAGTGAAATTGGTGGTTTAAATACTATTGAAGCAGGAGCAACACTCGAAAGATTAGTCGCATTAATTAATGCCGGGTTAATTGATGAAAAATATAAATTCATTTTAAACCACAAAAATACCATACAGAAGCTTAACTATTTGAGAAATAGAATATGGCATAGAGGTACTTATATATTAAATTATCGAGCATTAGATGTTTTTATTGGTATGTATGTTATTCCATTTATAAACGATGTGCTAGAACTTTCAAATGAGTTAAGAATTGCTAATAGCATATGGCATTATGGAGAGATACATACCAGTATTAATATTCTAAAAGAAATTGAGACCGAAGCTAAAAAAGGTTTCGATTACGACCTAACAAAAGTGGCATTCCTTAAAGAACTAGGTAGAGCTGCATATGAACATAACAATAATGATACAGCAGTAGTTGACAGTAATAAACAAGAGCGTGTTAAAAGAACTGCGCAGACAGAATTAAATGCTGATTCTGAAGTTGGAAGAATTTGTTTTTGTCCTATTTGTGGAATGGAGACTCTTGCTGTAATATTTTATGATGAAATAAGATGTTTTAATTGCTCTTTAAACATAATCTCTGAAGGAGGAATTATTAAAAATCCCAAGGAGTACGGATTAACAATAGAAGAAGAGTATTTTTCATATTAAGTAATACTCTTTCTGCTAATATTATTTTATTAGATTTTTCTATTCAAATTTACGTAAAAATTGAATTATACACGGGAAAGCAGAGGGACGGTTCTGACGCTTTCTTCGAACTTAGAAATAAGATAGAGACCCGTCCCTCTGTAATTATAGTTACTTAGTCCTTGAAACTAAGTCATATTGCAAAATTAATAGAGGATTTCCATTAGTTATCGGAATAATGGAAGTCTCTTTATTTTATAGTTGAAACAATAATTATTTGAACTTTAATTCCAATTATCCCCCCCTCATCCCTAAAAACGTTGATCAGGACAAGCAGGATATCCATGTATATCCTGTATCGTATAAATATCATATTGCATCAAGGCGAATTGTGCTTGGTATAGGTATTGCATTACTAGGAGCTTTCCATTAGAGATCCCACATAAAACCCCCGAAGTCCCAGTCCCATCCACAAATGAGACCCCAATAGGCTGATTAATTAAGTACGGTATTTTTTGTTGCCAAGGCATAGCTGACACTCCTCTCCCTCTAGTGTATAACCAATATAGCCGTAAAGTGCCTGTATGAATGTTGTGGGCTGAACATGTGTACCGCACGGTGCATAGGTTAGTTGTAACAATTAAATGTGAGCAGGGGAGGCTAATATGAATAGGTATTATTTCAATTCCAACTGGAGGATTACTGGTGTGGTGGCTTCGGCAACTGGGGATGTAAATGCTGATTTGATTCCTGATAGTGTGTATGTGACAGGTTACAGAGAATCAGAGGGTTCCATCATACATAACATGGCGCTCGGGATTCGGGATGGAGCCACAGGTGTCTCGATTAGTATTCCTCTGAAGGATAATATGGGGTATGATCCGATGCTGTTTTTGGGGGATTTTACGGGAGACGGGATCAATGATATTTTAATCACTATCCCTACAGGTGGCAGTGGTGGAACGACAAACACCTATATTTATTCTTTTGTTAACAACGAACCACGTTTGTTGTTTGACTCGGCTGCATTTAACCAAGCGTATCAATATGAGGTAACGTACAAGGACAATTATAAGGTTGAGGTAGTTAGTGAAAGAAATAATGCGAGGTTTCTAATCGATCTATTTTTAAGGGACCCTGAATACTTAAATGAAATATATGATGCCAATGGCAAATTGAAGGCGCCTATTAGTGGGTGGGTGGATCCCATAAGTGGAATATACCCAATTGATTTTGGGTTTGATGGTGTATATGATTTACTTGCCTATCAACAGATTGCTGGAAGCTACCATGCAGATACGGTCGGTACGATGCAGAATAGACTTAAGTGGAATGGTTATATGTTTGTGTTGGACTATCAGGATTTGGCTATCTATGGGGCTGATAATAGTTGAGACAATGTTACGAGGGTGCATTGGGACCATTCTAGCGCTCAGCAGAGAGCGTGAGTACCGTTCCGCTGCTTCCTTTTGTTATTAGGACCTTGGAGTAAGGAGTTAATCCCCCCTACTTTTTCCAACCAAAATCAAATATAATTACTTGAAAAAGTACATCGAAGTAAGGTGATAAAATGATACATACATATTCAGGAGAAACCATCCATTTTGAGATAAAATACAAAAATCGCAAATCTATTGCCATTCGTATGGACGTCTATGGGAATGTGGAAGTCCAGGCTCCTAAAGGTACAGAGGATGAAATAGTGATTCAATTGCTGGAGGAAAGGTGGGAATTGATTCAAGAAAAATCAAAGGAAATGAAGGACAGGCTGCGTGGCCAGCAGGAGAAGGAATACAGCCAGGAGGAGAGGGTTCTTTATTTAGGGAACACCTATCCTGTAAAGGTTTATCAAGATACTACTATTAAACAAGATTATGTCGTGTTTGATGAGCAACATATAAATGTATATGTGAAACAGGTGGAGGACGGAAGGGTAAAACAAGCTTTAAAGAGATTTTATTACCAGCAATGCAAAGCTATAGTGGAGAAGAGTGTAAGATCCTATCAAAGTAACTTTAAAGTAAAACCACGGTCGATCCGTATATCTGATAGTAAGACTACATGGGGAACGTGTGATTCCCAATTACAGTTAACTTTCAATTGGAAGTTGGCGATGGCTCCAATGAAAGTAATTGATTATGTAGTAGTACACGAAATGTGCCATATGATTCATCTCAATCACGACCGATCCTTCTGGCGACTTGTAGGAAAAATATCGCCTGATTATAAAGAGCAGGAAAGTTGGTTGGCGCAGTCAAGTTGGAAGATGAATATTTAGGCAGGAGAGGCTTCTTTTTTATATCTTCGCTGTCGTGAAGATACCCATTTTTCATTGTTTGATCGTCCGTATGACCAAGTCGGAAAGGAAGAGGACGCCCCCTATATGTGAAACTGCGACAACAGTTCCACGGGAGACGTCCCACACTTTCTTCATAATTTGATTCATCAGTTTTGATATCTGTTAGAGGTTGGATATTAAGGTCATAATCGACTGTGACCTCCATCTGCTCCCATCTGTTTGACCATTCTTCCTTATTAAGGGGTTTTGAGAAAGGTCTCAAGGTATACGTTCTTAATTGAAAAGGATCAACCTTATTCTCTTGAAGCTTTTTTAAAAAATTGGTAGTCTGTTCTTCTAAATACAATTCAATTTCCGTCTCGAATGTTGAAAGTCCATCCTGGGTGAGCACGTTTTGTTCCCGGGCTATTTCGTCAAGTCGTCCGTTCAACTGAACGGTGAGCTTCAGTTCAGAATATGTCTTATCCATATACCAATTGACATTGGCTGTCACATGGCCTAGAACAAAAGATAAGTCACGGATAGGAAAATACTTTAAAAAGTGATCGTTGCCGATAAGCTGGTAGATTTGCTCTTCCATGTTGTTGGTGGTTTCGATCAATTTGTCATTTTTAAAAATACCAGTACCTTGATATTGGAAATTACCACTACTAGCTTCAAATACAGGTGCTACAGGAGAATTAGCTGGTGAATGAAGCATTTTCATGAATTGATGCAAATTCACAACGGTCAATTTCCCCTGACCTTCGTAATGTTTGAACATCCGATAGAGATAATAGTCCAGGTCTTTTTGTGCTGCAAGTTGACTGTTGATGTACTCATCAAAATCCCCTTTGACAATGGCTACATACAAACGTTTAGAAATATCAGGATCTGTCAAAATCGTATCAATCAATGGACTGATCCCTTCTTTTGCAATTTCATCACTGATCAACAGCATCCGGAGTTGTCCAACTTTCAATTCCCTATAATACTTTAGATTGAAACCCTTCATGCCTTCTTTTAACATGTCGACTTGAACAGTCAAAAGGCGTTTCTTTTCTTTTACAAGGGGAGGTATCAACGTGCTCATTCTGTAGTTCTCCCCTTCTCCTTTCTGAATCGACCAAAAAGTCACAGGCGCGATTTCTTCAATCAGATTTTTTTCTGGAATAGGTGAACAACTTGATAAAAAGATTATATTAACAAAAATGACAAAATGTATTTTGATATGTTTATGTTTCATACTAGTCACGGACCTTTCGCTTTAAAGAGAGGAAAAGAAATAATGGTACGAATAAATAAGTGAGTGCTCCTGCCCATATCGCTAGTTCTAACAAAATATTTTGATTAGTTGCCTTTTTCCACAACATTTCATTAAGTATCATTAAACAAAGGATAATTGTAGAACAACATAATGCAAAACCTAATCGAGTCGTTTGAACTTTTGATTTCTTTAGAGTGATGCGAATGGCACCATAAAAAAGTAAGAGGAATATTGATATGGCGAATACAAAGTGAAATAAGTATACAGAGATAAAAATTATATCAATTCGCTCAAATACCGGAAAATTAAGGTAGCGTATCATTTCCACGACCGGCAATTTGTTTTCTCCAAGATAATGGGATCCGAAAAAAAACAAAGATGCAATGAATATAAACAGATATTCAAAAACGGTAAATGTATTTCCGATTGTCATGTATTTGAGGATTTTTTCTCTCGTATTGAACCAAGGTGCAAGTAAAACCAAATATTCTGGCCCAGATAAGGCGGACCATATAAACAACACACTTTTCCATGATTTCATCGTCCATTCATATGGTATTAACGGAAATAGATCATGTATAGTAGCAAAAGGCTGAAAAGGGAATTTCAATAATAACAAAAGCATTGGAGCTGTAAACAAAAAAGCGATGACGATAAAACGGATCGTACTGTTCATCCCTAGTGAAGCAACATACCAGCAAATAAGCAAAATGAAAAGGATCATCCAATTCGTATTCACTGCAGGGAAGATAAAATGTTGTACTACTTCTACATATCCAAGTGTGATTACTGTTACTTTTAATAAAATGAAACCGATTCCGATGAAAGAAAGTAACCGTACCATACGCTCACCGAAAAGGTCTACAAAACCTTCGTAGCCTTTGGATGCATACTTGGAAGTAAACCATTTCGATAACATGAATATACTGACCTGTGATAGTCCGCCTACGATGATAATCATCCAAATCATATAGGGGTATATGAGAAAAACTGGCATGATGATTGCAAAATATAGCATCTGTATCCTGTTGACCATCAAAGTCATATAAACACCGTCATATGATGAGGTTTTCTCGAACAATGAAAGTTCAGTCAATGGGATTATCTCCTTCGGCTATAACGCCATTTCTGTAAAGGATGAAGAGCCTCTGGCCTTGTTTTCATCCATTGCAATGGTCCGCGAATAAATAGATCAAGCCAATCTTTTCCATAAAAAGGTGTAACAGGCACTAAATATGGCTGCTTCAAGGAAGTAAGTGCGTTCATATGGACAAAAAGTAAAAGGATTCCCATAAAAATGCCCATTACTCCAAGATAAGAAGCAAGGATCAATAGTATGAACTGTATCAAAGTGTTGGCTTTGGACATCAAATAATTCGGCACTAGAAACGAAGCGATAGCAGAAATACCAACCAAAACGATCAGAACTTGACTAGCGAACCCTGCTTCTACAGCTGCCTGTCCAACGACAATCCCACCGATGACGCCTAATGTTTGACCAGATTTTGTAGGCATTCTTAGACTTGCTTCTTTAATGATTTCAATTGTTACCAACATAATGAGCGATTCCCAAAACGGGCTTAGTGGCAATTGACTTCTCGTATCCACAAGGACGAATAAAATTTGCAAGGGAATCATCTGATAATGATGTGTCGTTAACGCAACATATAGTGGAATCATCAGTAAGGAGAACATGAAACTTAAATATCTTATGATCCGCAAGAAGCTTGCAACAATCCAACGATTAATATAATCCTCAGGTGATTGGAATAAATGGAAAAAGGTGATTGGAGCATTCAGAGCAAACGGTGTATTATCGACCAGTATGACAAGTTTACCAACGCCAAGTGCGAAGGCACACACATCAGGACGGTCAGTTTGTTGAAATTGTGGAAAGACAGTATGTGTGTGATCTTCCATAAAAGCTGCTAGTTGGGAGGAGTCAAGGATTTGGTCAAAATTGACATTTTTGATTTTTTCCCTGGCAATCGTTATGAATTTAGTATTGGTTATACCTTCGATATACATTAAGACAACATTTGTTTCAGTTAGTGATCCAACCGTGAATTTTTCTGTTTTCAAGGTTGTTATTGGCAGCCTTCTGCGAATCAATGCTATATTCTGTTCTATGTTTTCAGTGAAACTGTCCTTGGCTCCATAAAGGATTGTTTCTGTTTCAGAGGTTTCTATCGCTCTTCCTGACGAATCTTTAAGATTGACTGAACACCATTGATTTTCATCGGTGTCAAAAATAAGGATGGATCCCAGCATCAATTGTTTTTCGGCCTCTTCCACCGTTAAAGTTCCTGGAATGTTTGTGGCGGAAATACATTCCAATTGATTTTCATTGCTACAGTTCCGTAAAGGTTGAATGACAGATTCATTCAACCTTTCGTTATCAATCAATGTTCTTATGTATACCAGTATAATGGTCGAAACATTAGGTGTTTGATGTTCTATTATTTCAGCGTCTTCCATATTGCCTAAGCGTTCACGGATAACCTCTAGTGTGATTGGTGTATGTTGGGCTTGCTCTGTGCTAATTCTCACGCTTGTACTCGTCCCCTTCCAAAACATGAACATCAATCTCCAGATAAGATAATAATGTATTTGCACCATTGATATTGTGTTCAAAATCAGCCAATTTATACCATCAGAAAAGTTTATAATAAATATAATATATTGTTATTGGTTAACCTATTTCTGTAAAAGTAAGGAGGGTTTAGAAAATGGATCAGGTTAATCACCAAGAGAAAATTAATGCCTCAGAATATGGCATCATCTGGTCACAATATGTAAATGATAGTATGTCACGTTGTGTTTTTCGTTATTTCTTAAATGATGCTAAGGATGAACATACTCGTGCTTTACTTCAATTTGCCTTAGAATTATCAGAAACCCATATAGAAAGAACAAAACAATTTTTAATACAAGAAAACTATCCCATTCCAATAGGGTTCACAGATGATGATGTAACGGTAACCGCTCCTAGTTTATTTACGGATACATTTAAGGTTATTTATCTGCAAATTATGGCGATACACGGCTTGACTAGATATGCTGGTGCAACAAGTGTTTGTATTCGAGAAGATGTCAGAAAATATCTTATTGAATGTACTTCTCAAACGTTGGAATTATATGATAGGGTCACTAGCGTCGCTTTATCAGAGGGAATTCTTAGTAAGCCTCCTACATTAAATAACAAACAAAAGATTGATTTTATTAAGAAACAAAACTATTTAACTGGATGGTTCGGAAAGCGAAGACCGATAAATGCTATCGAAATCAGTGGTGCACATCTAAATATGCAAAAAAACATGGTCAAAATGGTATTAGAATTAGGATTCGGTCAAGTATGCCAATCTAAAGAAGTGCGAGAGTATTTTGAACGTGCTCGAAAACTTTGTAAAAGGCACTTTCATATACTGGGTGTAATGTTAGAAGAGGAGAATCTCCATAAACCAAGGATATTTGAATCAGAAGTAACCGATTCAACCGTACCTCCCTTTTCTGATAAGCTTATGCTTTTCCATATAGCCACACTACTATCTGCTGCACTTGGTTATTATGGGGAGGCTTTATCAATGTGTCAAAGAAGAGATTTATCCGCTGATTACGCTCGAATGAATATGGAAATTGCTTTAATCGCTGAAGATGGTATGAATCTATTAATTGAAAACGGTTGGATGGAACAACCCCCTACTGCCACTGACCATGAAAACCTGACGAAGAATTAGAACAAGGTGTTCATACTTTCCTTGTATCATGGATACATATAAGAGTTTTTTGTACGAACTAAAAAAGCAGACCCAAACGGATCTGCTTTTGTTTATGATGGATTTGTGGACCATAATCCAGCTGTTTTAATAAATACTCTTGGATTAAATTTCAAACTAGCCACGACTAATTCTGCAAGGTCTTCTGGGTGCATCACGTTTTCTTCATTGCCTTTAACAAGATTTGTATCAATCGCTAAATCGGTAACGACCGTACTTGGTGTTAAAGCAGTGACACGGACATTATGTTTTCTTACTTCTAGCATAAGTGATTCTGTTAGTCCTAAAACAGCGAATTTAGAAGCACTGTAGGCGCTTGTAACAGGAGCACCTTTTTGGCCGGCAGATGAAGAGATATTGATGATATCTCCTGATTTTCTTTCGATCATTCCTGGTAATACTGCTCTTGTTACATTATAAACACCCATTAAATTGACTTGGATGATTTTTTCCCATTCTTCTGGTGTTAGATCAAGGAACCCGCCAAATTTAGCAACACCAGCATTGTTAATTAGGATATCAATTGGGCCTAAGTCTGATTTGATATGTTCTACAGCATGGGTAACGGATTCAAGATCGGTTACATCTGCTGTTGCTGCAGACACCTTCACATCAAATTGTTGTAGTTCTGCAGCTACCTTTTCTAAATTAGACATATTTAAGCCGATTAGGCCTAAATGAACGCCCTCTTTTGCTAAGGCGATAGCAGTAGCACGTCCAATGCCTCTTCCTGCGCCTGTAACAATTGCTGTTTTTCCATTCAAAGAAATCATTTTATCACTCCTAAAATTATTATAAATAGTAGTTCATTTTAGCAGAAAGACCGCAAACTTGCTTATAAACAGCTTGCGGTCTTTCCTATTTAGAACTCGAGGATTAATATATTTATTCTAAGTTGGCGTGTTTACCGTACATTTTATTGGTATCCAAGCCTTTTTTCTCCATGAACCGAAGAATCACAGCGTCGTAAAATAGTAAAAGTGTTTGCTCAAATAAAGAGCCCATTGGTTGAATCGTCTTAAAATTACTCTCCGACTGATCTTTAGGTGATCCAGGCATCTTAATAGTGATATCCGCTAATTGTCCAATAGTGGACTCAGGGAAAATCGTTACAGCTGCAATAGTCCCACCGATGCTTTTTGCTTTCTCAGCCATGGAAACTAAACCTTTTGTTTCTCCTGAACCTGATCCAATGATTAAGATGTCATCTTTTTCAAAGGTAGGGGTTACTGTTTCGCCAATCACATAGGCATCTATCCCCATGTGCATCATTCTCATGGCAAATGATTTGGCCATAAATCCAGATCTACCTGCGCCAGCAACAAAGATTTTTTTGGATTCAAGAATCCCATTAACTAATTTTTCAGCTTCATCATTGGAAATTAAATCTCCCGAGCGAATTAACTCTTTTATGATTTTAGCTAGGTATTGAGTTGTATTCATGATCTGAATTACCCTTGATTAATCATTTGTTGCATTTTTGCAGCAGCAGCTTTTTTATCAGCTTGTCCAGTAATCCCGCCACCTACAATGACAAGGTCTGGTTGTACTTTGATAACTTCTGGAAGTGTGTCTAACTTAATACCACCTGCGATTGCAGTTTTAGCATTTTTCACAACACTTTTGATGGTTTGTAAATCTTCAAAAGAGTTCTTTCCAACTGCTTGAAGATCGTAGCCAGTATGAACACAAATATAATCAACGCCCATAGCGTCCACTTCTTTTGCACGTCCAGCAAGGTCTTTAACAGCAATCATATCAACAAGGATTTTTTTACCTTGTTTTTTCGCTTCTTCAACAGCACCTTTAATGGACATATCTTCAGCAGTTCCAAGAATTGTCACGATATCTGCACCAGCTTCAGAAGCTTTCATTACTTCATAACCAGCTGCATCCATGATTTTTAGGTCTGCTAATACCTTTAAATTAGGGAATGCTTCTTTTACTGCTTTAACTGCATGAAGTCCTTCATTGATTACAACCGGTGTACCGATTTCGACGATATCAATGTGATCCTCCACTTCTTTAACTAACTCAATTGCTTCCGGAATATTTACTAAATCTAATGCTAATTGTAATTCCATCTATATTCACTCCTATAATTTTTTTTATTGTTGTACAGTGATAGCTTTTCCACCATGGCCTCTCACTGAACAATTGCAAGTATATAACGTATGATTAAATATTAAAAGTACGCACTTTTATTTTACATAGTGCTAAAAAGTATACTGTAAGACAGACCGCTGTTTGTGACACCTCCCGTTTAAATAGCCCGCTTATTATGCCCAAAGCTTCAACACACATAAAAAATACTGTTCTCAAAAAATTAATATCATATATGTTTGTGGCCGGGGAGAGGATGCTCGCCCTGGCTTTTAATTTTTTTGCACATAAATAGAAGAGTTTATTTCCTATGGTATACATTTTGTTATTAAGTTATTTTTTTATCACTATTTAAATAAAAAGTGCGTACTTCCATTTGAAAAATGTAGGTATTATACTTACATCTTGTTGCAACAATGTTTCACGAAATACTGAAATTCATTTCTGATTTTGGAGGTATGTAAAATGGAGGCAATGACATTTGTCTTATTTGGGGCGACAGGGGACTTAGCAAAAAGAAAAATCTTCCCTGCTCTATATAATTTATTTTTGGATAAAAAATTACCTCTGCCCATCTCCATTATTGGGGTGGGCAGAGGAGAATTATCAGATAGTGATTTCCAAAAACATGTGAAAGATTCTTTAAAAGCATTTTCTAGACGATCACTACATGACGATTCAAATCTTGAAGTGTTTATCCGTGCCTTTCGTTATTGCCATGTAGATGCTATCAAGGCTGAAGGTTATAAAGGATTACTTGAACTCGTTAAACAACGTGAAGAAGAATTGAATATTCCAGAAAATCGTATGTTCTACCTATCTGTTGCTCCAGAGTTATTTAATGTGATTGCTTCCAACATTAAAGAGAGTGGTCTAGGTTCTACTAAAGGTTGGAAACGTCTTATTATCGAAAAACCGTTTGGGCATGACCTAAAATCAGCTCAAGTATTAAACGATAAACTAAGCAAAGCTTTTGATGAAGAAGAAATTTTTCGCATCGACCACTATCTTGGAAAGCCGATGGTACAAAACCTGGAAGCGTTAGGGTTTGCAAATCCAGTGCTTCAAGCATTAAGGAACAACCAATACATTGCAAATGTGCAAATTACTGCAACCGAAACAGTTGGGGTTGAAGAAAGAGCTGATTATTATGATAAAGCCGGGGCTATTCGCGACATGTTTCAAAATCATATGCTGCAAATGTTGATGATGACAGCAATGCAGTTGCCAAAACAAATTAATGCAGAAGAGATCCGCAATGAAAAGAGAAAAATAATAGAATCACTACGTCCGTTAAAGAAAGAAGATGTAGTGAATCATGTGATTCGAGGTCAATATGGTCCTGGTGAAATCCAAGGCAAACCAGTTGTTGGCTATACAGGAGAATCTGAAGTTGCACCTTCTTCATTAAATGACACATTTGTAGCTGCCCGTCTATATGTGGATGATGATTTTTGGAGAGGGGTTCCTTTCTATATCCGTACAGGAAAAAGAATGACAGAGAAATCCACCCGAATTGTGATTGAATTCAAAAATACTTTAAAGGATTTGTATAGGGCTCAAGAAGAAGAAACTGCCCCGAATCTCTTAGTGATTGAAATCAATCCAAACGAAAGTGTTTCATTACAATTAAATAGTAAAAACCCATTAAACAATGGGAAAATCGAACCAGTCAGTGTTAATTTTTCTTCTAAGCAAGCAGATGTTCCTGAAGCGTATGAGCGTTTAATTTACGATGCAATGCGTGGCGACTCAACTTTCTTTGCGCATTGGAAAGAAGTGGAGTTGTCTTGGAAATGGATACAGCCTATCTTAGAGGCTTTTGAGGAAAATACAATTCCCCTTCCATTATATCCATCCGGGTCAACGGGACCAGATGCTTCCCATCGATTATTGGCAGAGCAAGGATATAAATGGTGGTAGTAATAAAAGATGAACAATATTAAGGAGGAAATGGATATGAAAATTGGATTAATTGGTTTAGGAAAAATGGGATTAAACTTAGGTCATAATTTAATTGATAACAAGCATGAAGTAGTAGCTTTCGATGTAAATAGAAGTTCCGTTGAAGAAATGAAGAAATACGGTGCTCAAGGTACATCTGATTTAAAAGAACTTGTTGCATCATTAGAAAAACCAAGAGTTGTGTGGATTATGGTTCCGCATGCTGTAGTGGATTCAGTGATTGATGAAATGACACCATTATTAAGCGTTGGAGATATCGTAATTGAAGCAGGGAATTCTCACTATAAGGAATCCATCCGCAGATATAACCAGCTAAAGGAGGTAGGAATTCACTTCATGGATGCCGGTACTTCTGGTGGAATGGAAGGTGCTCGTAATGGAGCATGTTATATGATTGGTGGAGACCCTAAAGCCTGGAGCATCGTGGAACCTATTTTCAAGGATACAGCTGTCGAAAATGGATTTATCTATGCTGGTAAAGCAGGGAGCGGCCATTTCTTAAAAATGGTTCACAATGGAATTGAATACGGAATGATGGCAGCGATTGGTGAAGGATTCGAGGTGCTAGAAAAAAGCGAATTCGATTTTGACTACGAAAAAGTAGCTAGAGTGTGGAATAACGGCTCCGTTATTCGTTCATGGCTCATGGAGTTGACTGAACGTGCATTTTCAAAAGATGCAAAGCTAGATGAAATTAAAGGGATTATGCACTCTTCTGGTGAAGGGAAATGGACAGTTGAAACAGCTCTAGATTTACAAGCAGCAACTCCTGTTATCGCAATGTCGCTTTTGATGCGTTACCGTTCATTAGACAACGATACCTTTACAGGTAAAGTGGTAGCTGCATTAAGAAACGAATTTGGTGGACATGGTGTTGAAAAAAACTAAAAGAATTACATCTGTTATTTGTGAGATGGTAATGAAACAATAAATATGATGGTAGGAAAGGATGTGTAGTTCATGAATGTATTGGATGCAAAAATGATAAATACTCAGTATGGAATAGAAACTTATCTAGATCTATTGGAAAATGTTGAAGTGAAAGACGTTCAATATGTTACAGAGACAGCTTCTTTTTACGAAATCACTATAGGTGTAGAGTATTTTCGGTTGAGGAATGAAAATTATTATAATAGTGAAAAGAGATATTTTAAGATACGGATGAATTCTGATTTAAATGCTATTACTATAATAGAAACAAAAAGAGAAAGTTTATTTGCTGTGAAAAATGAATTTGAAAGATCTGCAACAAAAGAACTGATTGGAGAGTGGCTAATAAAAAGCAGTGCTTTCAGAAAAGTTCTTAGTGATTTGATAGATGATAAGAAAATGGAAAACGTTAAAACGGAGGAAAATATAATAGGAACAATAGGAACAATTAGGTTCCTGGAGAAACTACTTGAAATCACAACAGAAGATATTTTAAGTGCTCGTGTTGAAAGCTCTCACTAGTTTCCGTAACGCATCTTCCTATTGAACATCAGAATAGAGAATAATATGTTCACTGCTAATATAATTAGTATGGAAGGATATAACAAGTACAGACTTATATTTTATTTAGTGAAAAAAGTATACTATGGGCTATAATAAATATGGAGGTGATGATAAATGTCGCGAATGCAGGAAAAGATGTTTAATTGTGAAAAAGAATTAACACTTTCCGTTATCGGTGGTAAATGGAAGATGCTTATACTATGGCATCTAGGGAAAGAGGGAACGAAGCGATTTGGTGAATTGAAAGCTCTAATGCCAGGGATTACGCAGAGAATGCTAGTCAATCAATTGCGAGAACTGGAAGAAGACTTGATTGTAAAACGCGTAGTCTATCCCGTGGTTCCTCCAAAAGTAGAATACTCCCTTACTGAACAAGGAAGAAGCTTGATGCCGATTCTCGATGCTATGTATAACTGGGGAAAAGATTATATGGAAACTGTTGGGTTGAATCCTTTAGTAAGATAAAAGTCTTTTAGGTGGAATCTTACTGGTGATTTATGGTTGACTCCGGTCGAGGTAGTCAACCTCTTTTTTAATTACTGCTAAAAATTAGTATAAATGTAATTAATCATTTCATTGACTTTTTAAACTGTATTAATTAATATTACAGTACAGGTGCCAAGAGGAAGTGAAATCCAGTGAATAGTGAATTTACGATAGCGGTTCATAGCTTAGTTCTTTTAGCGCATTTGCCTGATCATATGGCAAGTAGTCAAAAGATTGCAGACAATGTTTCCACAAATCCAGCAAGAATTCGTAAAATAATGAGTTGTTTGCGTAACCATGGATTTGTGCGAACAAAGGAAGGAATAGGAGGAGGCTACATTCTTCAAAGAGATCCTGATGAAATTACATTGGGGCAAATCTATCGCTCAGTGTCAGGTGCAACGATTAAACCAAATTGGTGCTCTGGAGATCCTGAAGAGGAATGTGTGGTTGCTTCTAATATTCAGCTTGTGATGGATGAGGTCTTTGAGGAAACCGATCAATATTTTTCAGCATACCTCGATCGTATTTCCATTGCATCCATCTTAAAGAAAATAAAACAATATTAATAAGTTGTTTTATTTTTGATTTAAATGTAATCTTTTTTGTTACAGATGGTAAATGCTATTTTAGTTAGATGTTTTAGGTTTCTTTTTGTGTAAACTGTAACTATTTTAAGTTCAGTTAACATCGATAAATCTTATGAGGTTTCATTCAATAAAATAAAGAAAGGTATGATAAATGTATGGTTATGTCAAATGCAAAACATAGACACGTTTGCGACAGATGCCTAACGATAACTAAAGAAATTGGTCATTGTCCTAAATGTGGCCATTCCGAATTACGACCATTCATGTTTTTTTTACAGAGTGGGGGCAAATATCATGTCGCAAATCAAAAATCAGTGAAGCAAGAAACTGCATAATTAACAGGGAAGTTCACTTATTAAACATAGGAAGACTGATAGGTTAGTTATAAAAGGGGAGAGTTTAAAAAGTATGAATAAATTTGAAAAGCACAAAGGTTATTCACGCACATTTCAAGAAAACAAACTTTCACTTGGGTTATTCTTTCCTTTAGAAGCATATAAGGGAAGTATGCCGGTCATGGATTTAAAGCATCAGATAGATCTTGCTCGAATAGCTGAGCAGGCTAATTTCGCTTCTTTATTTGTTAGAGATGTTCCGTTGAATGACCCGTCCTTTGGTGATGTTGGTCAAATATATGATCCTTGGGTATTTCTAGGTTACTTAGCAGCTCAAACAAAAGAGATTGCATTAGGGACAGGGAGCATTGTGACGACACTACATCATCCACTTGATCTAGCGAAAGCCGCTGCATCTGTAGATCAAATATCCAATCAAAGGCTTCTTTTGGGTATTGCAACTGGAGACCGACCTATTGAATTTTCTGCATATAAAGTTAACCAAGAAGAACGAACCGAATTATTTCAAGAGTCATTTTTTGTTATGAAAGAGGCATGGAAACAGTCATTCCCACTGATCAACTCACAAAGAGTTGGATTAGAACAAGGTGACCTCTTGCCAAAACCAGTTTTATCAGATATTCCAGTTTTCGTGACAGGTCGTTCAGGACAGTCACTAGAGTGGATAGCAAAAAACAGTGACGGTTGGATTAGTTACCCGCGAAATATTGATTTACAAGCTAAACTCATTAATGATTGGCGTTCTTTAACGTATGATTTCCAGCCATTTTCTCAATCACTTTATATTGATTTAGCAAAAGATCCGGATGAAGGTCCTACTCCTATTCACCTTGGGTTTAGGAGCGGATACAAATTTTTAATTGAATTTCTGAATCGCTTACAAGAAATTGGAGTTAATCATGTTATTTTGAATTTAAAATATGGTCAACGTCCGGCAGAGGATGTAATTAATGAATTAGGAGAAAAGGTAGCACCTCAGTTTCCTGCATTTAAGTAACATTTAATTGAATAAGAGATTGAAAGGTGGTGAGAGGTATGAAGAAAAGACCAGAAGATACAAGAGTAGTAGTCGGTATGTCTGGAGGTGTTGATTCATCGGTTACAGCTTTGCTTCTTAAAGAGCAAGGATATGATGTAATTGGTATTTTTATGAAAAATTGGGATGACACTGATGAAAGTGGTTTCTGTACAGCAACTGAAGATTACGAAGATGTGATTAAGGTTAGTAATCAAATCGGCATTCCGTATTATGCTGTAAATTTTGAAAAACAGTATTGGGATAAAGTCTTCACATACTTCCTAGAGGAGTACAAATCAGGTCGGACACCTAATCCTGACGTCATGTGTAATAAAGAGATCAAATTTAAGGCGTTTTTAAATCATGCGATGTCAATTGGGGCTGACTATATTGCAACAGGTCACTATGCACGAGTCGAAGAAAAAGATGGACAATACCGATTGTTGCGAGGTGCTGATCATAATAAAGACCAATCATACTTCCTTAATGCTCTCTCTCAAAAGCAATTATCGAAAACTATGTTTCCGCTTGGGCATTTATCCAAAAAGGAAGTGCGTGAGATTGCGATAGAGGCAGGGCTTGCAACAGCAAAGAAAAAAGATAGTACGGGTATTTGTTTTATCGGTGAACGAAATTTCAAGGAGTTTTTAAGTGGCTTTTTGCCAGCTCAACCTGGTGAAATGCAAACCGTGGATGGTGAAATGAAAGGTCACCATGATGGTCTTATGTATTATACTATTGGTCAACGTCAAGGTCTTGGCATTGGCGGATCGGGTGAGCCTTGGTTTGTCATTGGTAAAGACTTAAAGCGTAATGTTCTGATTGTTGGACAAGGGTTTCATAACGAAGGACTTTATTCAGAAGGTTTAGAGGCTATTGGTATGAATTGGATTAAAAGAGATCTAACTTTTAAGCAAGAATTTAGTTGTACCGCCAAAATGAGATACCGTCAAGAGGATCAAGAGGTAACAGTGTATCCGCAAGAAGATGGAACAGCAAAGATTTATTTTCACAAAAGACAAAGGGCTATTACCCCCGGACAAGCTGTTGTTCTGTATGATGGTGATATTTGTATTGGTGGGGGAACAATAGACCGTGTTATTAAAAAATGGGAAAATGCCTAAATCCGTGAAAGTTCAATTATTACTACACTATTAAAATGAAAAGTATATTGGGGGAATAAAACATGAAAATGTTAGTTACAGGAGCAACAGGAAAATTAGGTTCTAAAATTGTAGAGACTTTATTAAAAAAAGTACCAGGAAACCAATTAGCTGTTAGTGTTCGTAATCCAGAGAAAGCTGAAGGATTGCGGGCTCGAGGAGTAGATGTCCGAAAAGGTGATTTTGATTATCCAGAAACACTTGATGCGGCTTTTGCTGGCGTTGATCGCTTGCTAATTATCTCTGCGGATGGGGAAAATGAAACAAGAATTCGACAACACGCGAATGCAATAGCTGCTGCTGAGCGTGCTGGAGTGAAATTCATTGCTTATACGAGCATAGCGAATGCAAAGGAAAGTGAAAACTTCCTTGCTCCAACGCATAAAGCAACAGAAGAAGCTATCATGAAAACAGGTATTCCTTATTCATTTTTAAGAAATAATTGGTACTTGGAAAATGAAATTTCAAGTGTTCAAGGTGTTCTAGCAGGTGCTCCTTGGGTGACATCAGCAGGAAATGGTAAGGTAGGATGGGCATTACAACAAGATTATGCAGATGCTGCGGTTGCGGTATTGACTGGTAATGGCCACGAAAACACTATCTACGAGCTTTCTGGAAAACTATTAACTCAGGAAGAGTTTGTATCAGCTCTTGGTAATGTATTGGGGAAAGAAGTACCTTTACAACAAGTTGATGACAATACTTATGCAGACATTATGAAAGGTGCAGGTGTACCAGATTTTCTTCTTCCTTTTCTTGTGGAAATCCAAACAGGCATTAGAGAAGGTACGCTTGAAGTAGAAAGCAATGACTTCGAAAAACTACTTGGGCGCTCAGCTACACCTATTAGTGACGGACTCAATCAAATTGTTAATGGTATCTCTTAAAGAGAAAAATCGACTTAGTTTAAACCGACCTTATTATTAGAAAGGTCGGTTTCTATGTTGATGTTAATGCCAATACAATATTTATCCCGTTAATTATAAGTAATTCCTTAGCAAGAAGTGTTTCCTAAAATTGTTAAATTTAACTTGCTAACATTTTTGCTAACGCAATCCCCATTTGGTTCATGTGCAAATTGCTAACAAAATTGGGTATATAAAAGAGGCTTCTCATTGTAATGGCTAATCTATTTACCATTTTTGTCTTAGTCGGTAGGTCTTTCACGATTGGATGCAGCGAATCTCTATTCACATTTTATCGGGATAACCAATTTGATTCAGCTTTTTGCTTTCTACCAGGAAGAACCTTCCATAAAAATTTAGCTACAGGATTTGAAAAATGAAATTTCTTCTCATTATCAATAATAAAATACTTACTTTTACTAGGAACATCTTTTTTTCCTACACTTACAGCAAAAGCACAATGACCATCAAATTCAACCTTTTTAGCATTGTTCATACGAATCCCTCCATTTGTCGTTTTTTTATTTTTGTAAATATGTTTCTAATGTAACTTCTAAGAAGCTTGTCCAGCCGTGTGTATGATGTTGAGCTGACTCTTCGCTTGGTAGTCCAGTATGATGAATAGTAACTTTAGTCCCTTCCTCTGTTTCTAAGAAATCCACAGTTACTTTGGTTATTGGGAAATCAGCTTCATGATTATCCCATTTCCATGTAAAGACTAATTGATCATTTGGCGTAATCTCAAGATATTGTCCTCCTACGACATGTACACTTCCATCAGGAGCATGCATATTAAATTTATAACTTCCATTTACTTCAACATTCATTTCATCAATCGTAGTTTTAAAGCCTTCTGGACCCCACCATTGTTCTAATTGCTCAGGCTTTGTCCATGCATGAAAAACCTTTTCCTTCTTTACTGGATATGTGTTGCTTAATTGTAACGTGAATTCTTGTGCACTATTTTTTGTAATCATTCTTTACTCTCTCCTTTTTCGTTTAATAAAAATTTTTCTAAACTTGTAAATTGCGCTTCCCAGAATGACTTTAGGTCACTTAACCAATTAGAAGCATCTTCAATTGCTTTTGATTGAAGAGAATAATACTTATATCTTCCAACCTTGTTGTAGGAGACGAGACCAGCAGTTTCTAGAACCTTCATGTGCTTTGAAATGGCGGGTAAGGACATATCAAATGGTTCAGCCAACTTTTTCGTCGTTTTTTCTCCTTTTGATAATTCTTGTATGATTGCTCTTCTAGTTGGATCTGATAGTACGTAAAAAATATCATCTAGATTTTCATCATTATAGTTAACCATGTGGTTAACTATAAGCTATAATGATGTTAATTGCAAATAAAAAAACGCTGCGCCTTTTTATTATGAGGTAGATCGCTTTATTTATAAGTAGTTCAGTTTTGGAAAGCAACGGGACGGTTCCCATGTTCTCCAGACGAGATCCAAGCTCACGTAGGCCCCTTTTCAAGTTTGTATAAAATTTTTCTAAATTAAGTAAATATATACCAATATATGATATTGTTATAAAATAATAGGAAAATTATTTTGGGGGATATGGAATTGAAAAAGTATTTAGTAGCTTTATCATTTTTATTTTTGATTTTTAGTTTAGTAGCTTGTTCATCTGAAAGTTCGAATACCTCACAAGCAGAGGATAAGATTGAGGAAAAGAGTTCTGAGGACAAAGCAGAGGCGGAAGCGGCAGCTAAAGCAGAGGCAGAGGCAGAAGCAGCAGCTAAAGCAGAGGCAGAAGCAGCAGCTAAAGTAGAGGCAGAAGCAGCAGCTAAAACAAAGGCGGAAGCAGCAGCGAAAGCAGAGGCGGAAGCGGCAGCTAAAGCAGAGGCAGAAGCAGCAGCCAAAGCAGAGATGGAAGCGGTAGCTAAAGCAGAGGCAGAAGCAGCAGCCAAAGTGGAGGCAGAAGCAGCAGCCAAAGCGGAGGCAGAAGCAGCAGCCAAAGCGGAGGCAGAAGCAGCAGCCAAAGCGAAGGCAGAAGCAGCAGCCAAAGCGGAGGCAGAAGCAGCAGCCAAAGCGAAGGCAGAAGCACCTTCAAGTGCAGGTGTTGAGGTCTTTGCAAATTGTACTGAACTTAGAACGAAATATCCAAATGGCGTAGCTTCTGATCATCCAGCCTATCAACCTAAAATGGATAGAGATAAAGATAATTATGCATGTGAAAGGTAGTACCACTTTTATAATCAAAAATCTCTTTTCAAATAGTGAAAAGGGATTTTTTTATTTTCTCTTAGATGTCAGAGGAATGGTTTTAGACTTTCTAAATCTACTAATGAAGCAAAACCGTCCCTCTGCTTTCTGGCAGGCGTAAATAAAGGAGGACAGCTTTAATGCATCCAACAGAAATAATAGAATCAATGATTGTCGGGCTCATAATTGTCTCAATCCTATTTATCTCATTCTTTTTTAAAAGTAGATGGCGAAAAGCTGGTTGGTTATTAGCTTTGGTTATATTGGTAGCCTACTGCATATTTTTGGTCTTTCGTCCTTTTTGGATCGATGCGCAAATTGATAAGAAGGTGCAATTACTAAGGCCTTACTTAGAAGAGCATTATCCAGATGAAGAATGGACGATTTCCACTGTTCCTCACCGTGAAGAAGGCTTTAAACATCTAAATCCATACTATATTAGTGTTGTTTTTGAAAATGAACCAGAGGTTACTTATGAATATTGGGTTGAGAGTAAGGATGATATCTATCAGATTAGTTTTTCAACAAACAAAAGGTTAGAGGAATTAGAGCATGTAGAATGATTCACCCCCCACTTTTAGAACCCAACAAATTCGGGTATAAAAACCCTATACGATTGTGAGGGGAAGCCAAATGATAAGAATAGCCGGAATGACATGGGATCATCAAATTACCAAAAACATTACCATCGATAACCTCGATAGAAGCGCCTATAAATGGATTTGGGTTGACTTTGACCAACCGTCGGAAGAGGAAATAAAGCATTTGGACAGTACTTTTCACTTCCACCCATTGGCGATAGAGGATTGCATACATAGATTGCAGCGGCCGAAGCTTGATCATTATGAGGATCATACGTTTTTCGTGACGCACAGTATTCAACAAAGGGAAGACGAGCTTCATAAAGAGGAAGTGAATTTCTTTTTAGGGGAGAATTTTATTGTGAGTTTTCACCATGCACCTTCTAGAGAGGTGGATACGGTGTGGAAGAGTCTGGACAAGCCACCAAAAGACGTGGAAAACTGGGATGAGTATTATGTGTTTTATGAAATCCTAGACGACATTGTGGATGATTATTTTCCGTTGCTATATAAGCTGGAGGATCAGTTGGACAAGATTGAGGAAAACACGCAAGACAAATCGATGAATCAGTTGATGGACGAGCTGTTCGATACGAGGTATTCCTTATTGGATCTAAGACATACGATCAACCCGATGCGGGATCTGCTGTACCGCATGCTAAATACGCATCGTCTGGATGGGGTGATGAAAAGAAAAGAGTACTTCGCGGATATTTATGACCATCTGCTGAAGCTTTCTGACCTAGTTACCTCCAACCGAGAATTGACGGCGGACATTCGGGATAATTACCTTTCCTTGAACTCCCATCAAGCCAACAATGTGATGAAGGTCCTGACCATTATCACCTCCATCTTCGCGCCACTGACTTTTATCGCGGGGATTTACGGGATGAACTTTCAATATATGCCGGAGTTGACCTGGAAATACGGATACTTTGTTGCGCTTGGAGTCATGGCCGTCATGGGGGTTAGCTTGTTTATTTGGTTTAAGTGGAAGGGATGGTTTAAGTAAGGGCTTTAATGCAAAAGTTGCCTAGAAGTTATCCTGTTAGATGCAAGATAACTTCTAGGCATTTTGTTTTACTCGTAATTCATTTCTATTTCTTGACTAATTGCTTCTTTGGCATCTTCTAATGTTTCATTGACATCATCGCCCTCTGAAATAAATGTCAATGCATTAGCCATTGGATCCCAAACTGCAGAAAGGGCAGGGACTGGAGGGAACGGATTCGCATGCTCAAGTTGTATTGCAAAACCAGTTAATAAAGGATCATTTTGAAATTCTTCGCTGCTAAGGATGGAAGATTTTGCTGGCATTTCTCCTGTTTAAGCAAAATAATAGTTCAAAGATTCTTCATTTGTTAAATAAATTGCTAGTTCTGTTGCCTCTTTTGGGTATTCCGTGAATTCAGAAAGCATCCAGCCTTTTGTTCCTAAAAACGTTATTGGATGTTCGCCATTATCAAGCTTTGGCAGTGGCGCCGTTCCTAATTTATCTCCTAGTGCTTCTTGTAACTCTTTAAGTGCCCAAGGACCATTAATGATTGCACCTACATCCCCTTGAGTAAATAAACCGCCTACAACATCCATGGTTATTCCTTGTGGAAGGTATTCGTTTTCAAACCAACTTTGAATTAATTCTCCACCTTGTTGAGCTCCTTCGCTTGCTAAGCCTATATCTTTCGTATTATAGACATTGTTTTCTTGACCAAAAATCTCTGCTCCATACCCAGCCATAAAGGGAAAGGAGAAGTAAAAATCTGTTGCAGGATATAGGAATCCAAATTTATTATTTGACATATCGGTTAATGACTCTGCGATTTCTTCAAATTCAGCCATTGTTTCTGGTGCTTCTGGAATAAGATCTTTATTATAGTAAAGTGCAAGTGATTCTACGACTGCAGGAAGTCCATAAACTTCTCCCTCGAAACTTAAAGCTTCTACGGAACCTTCTGAATATGTATCAAGAACTGCTTGATCCACTTCCATTGGTCGAACTAACCCTTTCACTGCCAAGCTTCCGATTCCTGGTTGGAAGAACAAGTCAGGACCTTTTCCAGCAGGACCATCAAGTGACAATGCTTCTTCTTGTTTATCCATCTCAAATGGAAGAACTTTTACGGCAATACCTGTTTCATCAGTAAATCCTTTTACAATTTTCTCAACCGCTGGAGCTTGATCTGTTGGTGTCCAAACTAATAATTCCTCTGGAGCGCCTGCTTTACTTGTATCTGAATTACTATTCTGTGCTCTGTCTGGACCACAAGCAACTAAGAACAACAATACTAAAATTGAAGATAGAATAGCCAATTTATTTTTCATCATAACTTTCTCCCCCTTTTAATTAATACGATAAGTATGTTAATTTTCGAGTTGAATAAGTGTTATCACCACCCCCCATGATGGTTAATCGGTTAAGTGATTAAAAAGTATTCTGATTAAAAGCGCTTACAATTTAATCGACTTTAAGTAGATTAGGTTAACCGTTTAACCAAGTTTTTAAAATTTAAAGTGCTATATATTAATGAATAGCACTTGTGAATTTTTTTAGTTGCGCTTCTGAGTTGATTCTCTAATGATAAGTTCTACCGGCATTTCAACAGTTTGATGTTCGGTATCTGTTGATTCAATAGAATTTAAGAGTAGGTTTCCGGCTGTTTTTCCTTTTTCAATAATGTCTTGTCGGACTGTCGTTAAACTAGGCGTCGTATAGTTACTGATAGTTAAATCATCAAAACCGACGATTGAATAATCACCAGGAACTTGTTTACCTTGTTTTTGTAGTGCTTTAATGATTCCAATTGCTAACACATCTGACACCGTTACAATTCCTGTTAATTTTCGATTATAGTTTACAATCTTCTTTCCTAGCTTTAATCCATTATCAAATGTAATATCTTTCGTTTCGAAAATTAACTTTTTATCTAAGCTCAGACCAGCTTCACGTAATGCTTTTTTATATCCCTCAAAACGCTTTGTGTCGACAGGGCTTGATGTAAGATTCGTAGCGACAAAACCGATGTCTTTGTGTCCTAAATCAATTAAATGTTTAGTTGCTATATATCCACCATGTTGATCATTTACTTTCACATTATCAAATAGATTTGTATATTCCTCATAAGTATCAATAAGGACGGTTGGAATGTTAAGCGCTTTCAACTCGTTGTATAAGTTTTTGGGAAAACATTCCCAAGAATATCAATCCATCTAAATTTCTTTTCTTTACCCAATTTCTACATTCTTCAGGATTACCAACACCTGCGATCATCGTATCAAACTTACGGTTTCGAGCGACTGACTCCACTCCGCTTACAAACTCATTATAATATAAGTTGTTTTTAAACACCGAAGCCGGTGAATCTTCCACTAACGGGAGCATTATTCCAATCAGATTGGATTTCTTCTTTGACAAGCTAATGGCGGTAAAATCAGGGTAGTAATTTAAAACTTCAACCGCTTCAAGTACTCGCCCCTTTGTATCATCCGATACTTTTTTTACACCGTTTAATACATAGGATACGGTTGCAGGCGATACTTCTGCATATTTAGCTACATCTTTGATCGTTGTTTTTTTCATCTTTGCCTCCAGGTTAACCGGTTAACTCCTTGTGCTATAAGATTAATACATTTCAATAAATGTTGTCAATATGCTTTATTTTTTGGCAGGCTCTTTCTCTCAATATAGAGCACGATATCTGCTACGATAATGATTTTCCGTATTAACATAATAAAACAGCATACCTAACCCCACCGGATTAAGTATGCTGCCTTGTTTGTTGTTCCCCTAAACCTTAGTACACCTTATCCCCATTAAAAATGGAGTTTTTCACGATCACATAATCTACGTGACGGATGGAGTCTAAAGTCGTTCCTCCAGCGTAAGAAATGGATGATTGAAGATCTTGCTCCATTTCCGTTAATGTATCTTGTAAGGCACCTTTATGCTCAACGAACATTTTTTTGCCTTCTACGTTTTTCTTTTCGCCTTTTTGGAATTCGGAAGCGGATCCGAAGTACTCTTTCACTAGCTTTCCGTTTACTTCGCTCGTTTCTCCTGGTGATTCTTCATGGCCGGCAAAAAGGGAGCCGATCATGACCATCGTTGCACCGAAACGTACGGATTTCGCGATATCTCCGTGTGTACGGATTCCGCCATCAGCGATGATTGGTTTGCTTGCTGCCTTTGCACATAAACGAAGTGCAGCCAACTGCCAGCCACCAGTTCCAAAGCCTGTTTTTATTTTTGTGATACATACTTTACCAGGGCCGATTCCGACTTTTGTTGCATCTGCGCCGGCATGTTCCAGTTCACGCACTGCTTCAGGCGTACCAACGTTTCCTGCAATGACGAAGCTCTCTGGCAAGTGTTTTTTGATATGCTGAATCATGTTGATAACAGCATTGGAATGCCCATGGGCAATGTCGATCGTGATGTATTCAGGAGTAAGATTTGCTGCTGCAAGCTCTTCAACGAAGGAATATTCTTCTTCTTTCACCCCAACACTGATGGAAGCGTAAAGACCTTTTGCATGCATGTTCTCAATGAATGCCTGACGTTTTTGTGGCTCAAAGCGGTGCATGATGTAAAAGTAATTATTTTCCGCAAGATAAAGGGCAATCTTTTCATCAATGATTGTTTGCATATTGGCTGGCACTACAGGAAGTTTAAATTGACGGCCACCAAGTGTTACCGTTGTATCACATTCAGAACGGCTGTTAACCACACATTTATTTGGGACTAACTGAATATCTTCATAATCAAATACATTTTCCATGAGACACACTCCTAAAAGAATAATTTTCATAGTAATGTTCGGTTTAATATCTACGCAACAAAAAATCCAGACTATAAATGGGCAGAGTGAATCCACCCATTCGTAGTTAGGATTTCACGGCTCCTAGTAGAAACTCTTAGACCATATCTCTAAGAATATACGAATGAAAATAACTATATTAATCAAACACAATTTTGATTATAAACGAACTTTATGTTTATGTAAATGATAAATGTTCGTATTTTAAGGGTGAATTTAAGCTATTTACGCTATTATTCCTCAGTATATAGCTTTTCTAGCTTTTTATCCTCTTCAGTTAAAATAAATCGATATGGAAAGATCTTGTAGAGGATGCATAATAATGAGAATTATTATCAATAATAAAGATAGAAAAGCGACAATCACCGTCATGATTGCCGCTTTGTCATTAAGTTAGTGTCCAGCTGGTTCAAATGTTTTGCAATCTGTTTCTTCGCTGTTTGAAGCGTTACGTTCTTTGTTGTTTACTACATAAATTTGAGCAGCGCCACATTTGTTTTGGGCATTAATGTTGTGAACGCAACTGCTTACTTCACATAATACATCCTGTGCCATATAAACACCTCCTTAACTTTTAGGATAAACAAGCTCTGTTCATTCTATGCAGATAGAAGAGTTCATACACTTTCATCGTAATTAGTGCTGTAAGAAAAAAATTTTCCTTATATAACTATTTTTAAACAAATGTTTGCATAAGTCATTTTCAACTATTGTCCCTATACGGTTAGAATTGAATCGATAAACATCGACTATTTCCGCATGCTATATAAGAATAGTTCAATTTTTATAACGATAGAAAAGGCTTTATATGCCATGATCAGCATATAAAGCCTTTTACTTGTTGTTTATGACTATGAAATACCGTTTAAGAGCCTTTTCTAATCGACTGGATAGCTTGTTTAAGTGTCGATTTAAACGTATTGTCTTTGAAGGTATATTGTAATAGGTTTACTTTTTTTGCAAGGTCTGGTCGAATCCCGGTATAGGTAATGCGGACTCCAACCAGTTTAAGAGAATTGGAGATAAGCATTAAATTTTCGACGCTTCTCGAATCGATGCGAGCGAGGCCGGATAAATCGATGATGATGTGCTCTAATTCTCCTTTGGCCGCTTCAGTCAAAGTGTGTTCGATGACCCTAGATGTACGTTCAGAATCAACCTCGCCGATAAGCGGAAGGACAGCCATATCATCAAATATTGGGACTAGGGGCACGGAGAGCATTTGAACTTGTAAGTTTTTCTTTTGTAAATCCAGTACGTTTCCAAGCAACTTGGCCATTGCTTTAAACAAATCCTTGTGATTCTCTGTAAAATGGAAGGGACGCAAATCCATTCCGCACAAGGTACCGTAATTCTCCCCATCCTTATAGTAAATGGGAACACCGATAAGCGATCCGCCCCCAAGACTTTTGGTAACTTCCATATCTTTGGTTAGGTCAGATAAGATCAAATCTTCAATGATAAGTGGTTCCCGACCACTTTTTATAATAAACTGTCAATAGGAATCACGGTATAACGTTTCAAACCCTGAGGGAAGCACAACATCATTACGATTGAAGGCATGTATAATGTTGACATCTATTTTATCATTCTTTGCAATGAAAAAAGTGTTCACATCTACAAATTTACTAATCAACGCCAAAATTTCATCTGCCGCTTCTTCCATTGTTTCATATACCAAGCCATGTCCATGCGTCATCGGTATCACCTGCCTTCCTTAATACTCCCATCCTAACTTAGATATAGGAAAAAAGATACAAAATTACGACAATGTTTTTACTTGAAAGAGAAGAAGTCGTGCGGAAGAAGGGGTTTCTTGTAAAATATTGAATCATGATAAAAAACCTTTCCACATGACTCACCCCATTGGCAAATGAACATAAAATTCAGAGAAAATGGAGTATGTAACCTTGCTGATTTCCACAAATTTTACAACACCTTCATATCCACTTAACATTCCACCGGTAAAATTTTAAATGTTCAAAAAAGTTTGGTGGAGGTTAGTGATGAGGAAAGAGAAGCGAAAGTTTGGTAGGAAGCTGCTGTCGTCATTGATGATTGTTACTATTGTGGGAACGAGTTTTCAGCCAGTTGTGCCACGTGGCTTAGTGCATGCGGAAGAAGAAGTTACAGAAACGGAGTCTCCACCTGTAGAAGACCATGAGGTAACAAACCAGGAAGAAAATAGCGAGCCGGTTGAAAATACAGAGTCGCCTGCTGAGGAAACGATAGAACCGCAACCGCCAGAAGTGGAAGTGGTGGAAGAAGAAGAGGTAACGGAAGAACCTGTAAAAGAAGAACCTGTAAAAGAAGAACCACAAGTGGAAGAGCCAGTAGAAGAAGAACCACAACCAGAATTTGCCCCACCATCTGAAGAGGAAGAAGTGGATGAATCAACGGAACAACCAGAAGAACTTACTGAAGTGCAACAACCAGAAGAAGAAACCATCACAGAAGAGCCGGATTACAACCTGCTCCCACATTTACTCATCACAGAAATTTCTCCAAACTCAGCTGGTACTGATCACTATGAGTACTTTGAGCTTTACAATAATACAGACCAGGCGATATCTACAGCGAATCTAAATTTTATCTATACATACACGGATACAGGAAGTGAAAGATCATTTGCCGTTCCGGAAACAACCATTAAATCACAGGAAACACTTGTGTTCTGGTTTAACATCGGAGACCGTAGTATAGCCGATTTTAACGAGAACTTTGGGTTGGCGTTAACGGAAGATCAGGTAGTTTCTTTTAAAGATGTCTTTCCAGGGTTTTCGAATGGTGGTAACCGAGCGTTGGTGATCCACGATAAGCAAGGGAAGGAATTGGTTTCTGCCAGTTATCTTGGAACTGAAAATGATAACGATGGAGCGGGAATTGAGTATAAGTTTCCTGCGAGCGGAACGGAAATGGACAAGCATGCGGTTCTAGCATTGCCGACACCTGGATCCATTGAAGCGGTTCAAGTTCCTGAGCAGCCGGTGACTGTGGAGGAAGAGGAAGCGCCTGCTCCTGACGAAATCGCGCCAGTTATTGAGCATACCTCTATTACAGAAGCAGAAAGGTTCACTGCCATCCCCGTGCAAGCCAAGATAACGGATGATGTTGGTGTCACTGCTGCAACATTATTTTATAAAAAAGAATCAGAGGTAAATTATACGAGTATAAGCATGCAACAACAAGAGACGACGTCTGCCTACACTGTCGAAATTCCAGCTTCCAAGGTGGATGCACCAATCACCTACTATATCGAAGCAACAGATGGAACTAACACTGCAGCGACGGAGCCGTCGACGATTGAGGTTGAGGTACCAGCAGAAACATACAGTGAAGTGCCGGTCCTTATTACCGAACTGTCTCCGAACTCCAAAGGGGGAGGAACGGATTACTACGAGTTTTTTGAGGTGTATAACAATACGAATCAGCCTATGAATCTTGCAAACTACTCTTTTGTCTATAAATATACGGACACGGGAAGTGAGCTGCCATTCCAGGTGCCTGCTGTGATCTTGGAGCCGCAGGAGGAAATCGTATTTTGGTATAACAACGGAAACAGGACGCTTGCTGATTTTAATGAAAACTTTGGGCTCTCGCTCACAGAAAGTCAGGTTGTGGAGTTCAAGGATGTCTTCCCTGGTTTTGCAAACGGCGGCAATCGTGCTCTCGTGATCAAGGATGCAGACGGAGCAGAGGTTGTGTCCGCAAGCTATCTTGGCAGTGACAATGACAACAACGGAGCAGGCATTGATTATCTATTCCCGACTAGCGGAACGGCGATGCTGAAGCTGGAAGGATTGGCTGCGCCGACACCTGGTACGGCAAAAGAAAGCCAGGTGCCGACCAAGCCGGTGGAGCTGGAGGAAATTCCGGAAGATACAGTTGCGCCTGTGGTGGAACATACGCCTGTCACAAGTGGTACTGCGTACTCGCCGATTCGCATCGAAGCAACGATTACAGATGACATGGCAAAACCTTTTGCGACTTTATTTTATAAAAAGCAAGGGGACGAGACATTTACTTCGTTGTCCATGAACCCAACGTCTGAAGGGTCTTCTGTCTATACGGCGGAAATACTTGGGGCGGATGTTGCCGGGGATATCGTTTATTATGTGGAAGCTTCCGATGGTTGGAATGTTTCCAAGACGGAAGAGTTCACGATTGAAGTAGAACAAATTGAAGTGGATTATCAATCTCTGCCGCCATTTTTGGTGACGGAAGTGGTTCCGGATTCGACGAATGTTGGGTCGGCGGACGGCTATGAGTTCATTGAAATCTATAACAATACGAATCAGGATCTGAGTTTTAAAGATTACAAGCTTTATTATCGTTACGGAGCGGAGAGTGCGACAGATGTGGTGTGGCCTTCGATTCCCGATGATGTGGTGATTCCATCAAAGGAAACGCTTGTGTTCTGGATCATCAATGCACAAAATCGTGAGCAGACCGTGGCGGATTTCAACGCCAATTATGGTTCCAATTTGGTGGAGGATCAGAATATCGTTCGTATTTACAGTGACGGCATGGCCAATGGTGCGATGCGTGGACTTGTGGTGGCAACGAACTCGAAAAAGGAGCTTGCGGTCGCTTACTACAATGATGTTCCGAATGTGAAGGACACGGCCGCCAATATGGGTGTCTTCTATCAATACCCGTTAGATGGCTCGACGCAAATGATCAAGACAAGTGCAGCCGTGAAAGCGGCAACGCCTGGTATGGTGGATGCTTCACAGGTGCCTGCGGAAACGGTGCAAATCGAAGCAGATACGGTGGCGCCGACTTATGAAAATTTAACGAAGGTCACCGAGGTTGATCAGACGGAAAATATTGAACTCGTTTTGGATGCGCAGGATGACAAGGAAGTGAAGACGGTCCGTTTATTTTACCGAACGAACGACCAGACCGACTTCAAACAGGCCATCCTGACAAAAGATTATAATGATTTGCTTTACCACTATACTGTTTACTCGCCTGAAATTATCGCGAAAGAGTATGTGGAATATTATTTCGAGATTTCAGATGGCATGAATGAAGTGACAACAGAGGCTTATAAGGTGAATGTCACGACGGAATTGGATTTCTCCAGTCTTCGTTTGAATGTAAAAGAAGCCGAGATACTTGCTGGGGAGAAGATTTTGAAGGGGACTTCCAGCACCGATGCTCCGGAAGATGTGAAGCTTATGATAGACGGTGAGGAAGTGGAAGGAGAAACATTCCAAGCGGTCGAGCATACCTCCTATTTTGCTTTTGAGGTGAGTGGCATCAATACCTTCTTCCAGAACGGGGTAACCATGGGGGATGAGGTCCTGCATATTTTTGATGATTGGATCAATGAATGGCAGACGATCACGGTTCCAATCAATCCAGACAAACTGGAGCTTGGCGACAATACGATTACGATTCGTGCGGGTAACAAGGCATCTCCATTTGACCTGGAGTCCGAGGACAATCGTGACGACTATAACTTAAGAAATGTTCGCCTCGTTTTAGCAGATGGAACCATTCTGCGTGATGCGGTGAAAAATGACCCGGCGCAAGTGTTTGACATGGGCGATGACGGAACAGATCGCATTTTTGAAGATTTCACTTTTACGGTGGCAGGGGAACAGGCTCCGTCCAAATCTTATAAGTGGGACACAGCTTCTGTATCGGATGGGGAGCATGTGATTTCTGCGATTGATGCAGATGAGGAGATCTCAACAAAGGTGATGGTGGATAACACCGCGCCAAGCATCACGACTTCCCTAGAAGAAGGCAAGGAATACAAGGGTGCTTTTACGATTGATGTGACAGCAACCGATGAGATTGCCGGTGTAAAAGAAACAAGGGTGCTCCTTGATGACACGGAAATCGCGACACCTTACGAAACGGCATCTTCTAAGCTTTCGGCCGGCGAACATACGTTGAAAGTCGTGGCGATCGATGAGGTAGGAAACGAAGCGGTAAAAGTGGTGCACTTTACGGTAGTGAATGAAAATCCTTTGAAACCGGAATTGGTATCTCCTTCAGATGATGCAGAAACACCAGTGGACGGCGACCCGACCTTGAAGGTAAAGGTATCCGATCCGACTGACGATAACTTGGATGTTACTTTTTATGGTGGCTATAAGTACGACGTCACTCAAGGTGATCGCATGAAGGGCTTTAAAAACGCCAATGAAGTGGAACCGCCGCAAACGATGGTTCCAGAGGGCGAGGAAGCTTTTACGGAAGAGGATATTTCCCTTGTTTCTAAAGAGGACGGAGAATATCTGATCACGGATTCTTCCACAGAATTCCCGTATCACCGCTTTGATGTGACAGTGGACGATTCTGTTCAGGAAGGGGATACGGTAGAGCTTGTTTGGAAAGGGAACTCCCTTGAAGGTAGGAAGGTGACCATGTATGCCTGGAACCACACGTCCAACAAGTGGGAGATTATTGATTATAAGATTGCTGGAACGGAAGACTTTGGGCTGCAAGGGGAAGTCGCAGTCGCTGATTTTGTAAAAGAGGGCAACATCAACGTACTGGTGCAGGATGAAATTCCAGCCTCACCTGAAGAGTACGATTACACATTTGTCTGGATGACCGATACGCAATATTATTCGGAAAGCTTCCCGTACATCTATGAAAGGCAAACCGAATGGATAGCGGAAATGGAAGAGGAAATGAAAATTGAGTATGTGTTCCACACGGGAGATCTCGTGAATACGGCTGACCAGGAGGTCCAATGGAATTATGCGGATCAATATATGGGTGTATTGGACGAGCGTGAAATTCCATATGGCGTGCTTGCAGGAAACCATGACGTGGATCACAAAACAAATGACTACACCGAGTATTATAAATACTTTGGCGCAGACCGTTTTGAGGACAAACCTTACTACGGCGGGACCTATAAAAATAACCGCGGACATTATGACCTTATTTCCTCGAACGGAAATGACTATATCATGGTGTATCTCGGCTGGGGTGTGGAAGACGAAGGAATCGCCTGGGTGAATGAGGTGCTTGCTGCCCATCCAGACCGCATCGCAATCTTGAGTTTCCACGAATATTTGCAGGCAACGGGAGTGCGTCATCCGCTTGGTGACAAGCTGTATGAAGAAGTCGTACTGCCAAATGAGAATGTTGTTGCTGTGTTGAGCGGCCATTATCATGAGGCGCAAACACTAATTGATGAAGTGGACGATGATGGAGATGGCGTAGCAGACCGTAAAGTCTATCAAATGCTTGCCGACTATCAGGCAGGACCAGAAGGCGGACAAGGCTTCATGCGACTGCTGCATTTTGATACGGACAATAACCGGATTGTCGTGAACACGTATTCACCGTACTTGGATCAGTACAACTATTATGATACCGAAACCTATCCAGGCAAGGACGAGTTTGTGCTGGACCTTGACCTTCAGCCAAAAGAAAAGCGAGTGGCAACTGACTACTTTGCAGTGAACGTTTATACGGAAGTGGAAATTGGCAAGCAAGAGGCTGTTTCTAGCGGAAGTGTGGCGGAGATGGTTTGGGAAGGTCTTGAGGAAAATGAGCGATACTGGTGGTATGTTGTGGTGCAGGATGAGCACACGGGGATGACTACTTCGGATATTTGGACGTTTACCAAAGGTAAGGTGGAAGATGGGCCGGTTGAGCCGGATCCTTCCGAGCCGGGAGAACCTGGGGAACCGGGTAATCCGGGGACGCCAGGTGGTAATCCTGGAGGGCCGAGTAATCCGGGTGCGCCTGGGCCTGTGAATCCAAACCCTGGGCAACCAGGAAAACCTGCAGATCCGGTTAAAGTCAATAATCCTGGAATGCCAGGTAGTGGTGATGGGAAGAAAAATGACCAAGGGAAGAAACAGAGTGGAGAGAAGCTTCCGAACACGGCTACGAATCTATATGACTTTTATGTCATCGGGTTAATATTGCTGGTGATGGGAGTAGGGTGTTTGGTGATGGTGAGGAAGAGAAAAAGAGTGTTATAGGGTAATAGGTGGACACATGGAATCTTTAGGGTTTCATGTGTCTTTTTTTGAAAAATCAGTATAAACTTAGAAGAAGAGACATCTGATTTTGTTTTATTTTGAATAGTAATTTTTAAACAAACGTTTGATCAAATGGAATTTTTTTATTGTAAGAAAGGGCTTAAAATCGGTTCGGGAAATATCGACTATTTTCGAAAGGTATATTCAAATAATAACAAAAGGGGAGTGTTACATATGAATTTAGTAGAGAAAGCCATTGTTTTCGCAGCTGAAGCGCATAAGCATCAAACAAGAAAAGGGACAGAGATACCTTATATCACACATCCTTTTGCGGTTGGGATGATGTTGCAAGGGGTGGGCTGTTCTGAGGAAGTGATTGCTGCGGGAATTATACACGACACACTTGAAGATACGGAAGCCACGTATGATAGCTTGGTGAAAGAGTTTGGTGGTCGTGTAGCAAATTTAGTTGTGGCAGCTTCTGAAAATGACAAAAGTCTTTCATGGGAAGAAAGAAAACAGCACACCATTAATGGGTTAAAAGATGCATCCATGGAAGAGTTGCAAGTGATCGTTGCGGATAAGTTGCACAATTTACGCTCCATTCGAGCGGATCTTGAAGAGAATGGGGATATGGTTTGGGAACGGTTTAATCGTGGGAAAGAGAAGCAACATTGGTACTATGCAAACATTGTGAAGGCATTGGCTCCTAGGAAAGATGGGTTTAGGTTGATTGGTGAATTAGAGCAGGAAGTTAGAAAGGTTTTTGGTTTTGTAGAGTTGTAGAAGGTGAGGTGCGCTTAAGGGATTTTTTTTGTGGGGATGAAGACGTCTCTACGGTGAAAAAAGAGGCGGTGATGTCTTCATCGGGGTAATGAGGACGTCTCTACGGTGAAAAAGGAGGCAGTGGGGTCTTCATCGGGGTTATGAAGACGTCTCTGCGGTGTAAAAGGAGGTAGTGGGGTCTTCATCGGGGTAATGAGGACGTCTCTACAGCAAAAAAGGAGGCAGTAGGGTCTTCATCCATTGCCCCTTCTCTTCTAGTATTAAAAAGTAGAAAAAAGTCTATATCTTCCCCTTAATCCCTGCTAATATATTTAAGGAAGGAGATGGAAAATATGAAAATATTAAGAAGAATGCTGCTGGTTGTAAGTTTATTCGCTCTAGGAAGTGTGTTGACTGCTTGTAGCGAAATTGTGGGTTCGATAAAAGAGCAGGTTGATGCACAGGATGAACTGATTGCCTATATTGATGATAGCAATCCAGTTATTGAAGCTGCTGTAGATGCGGAGATTGCGGCAGATGAATTTGTGTTTATGGAAGAGGATCTTGAGAGTGCGTATACATATTTAGTCGAGACAACTATTCCTACCCTTGAAAAAGTGGTAGAAGATACAGAGGCAATTGTCATTACAATGGAGGATTTGCAACCATCGCACGATAAGTTGATTGAAGCGCATAAAAAATTGTTGGAAGCCTATTCCACTTATGCAGATGGGTATTATGACGGCGACGAAAGCTTGTTGGAAAAGGGAGACCTTCTCTACGAAGAATATGGTGAAATTTATGATGAGCACGAAACTTTGTTCACGGAATTAGCGAAAGAATATAATTTGGAAGTGGAAATAGAGGAAGTAGAATAGAACAACAACTAGGTTAAGAAACATACAAACAAGGCACATGGAATTTTTCGTGTGTCTTTTATTATGGATGATTTATTGAGTGTTACTCAGAAAACATAAAAAAACAGGCCCTATTAATAGGACCTGTTTGTATAAACGATATAAGATTAAGAAGCTTTTTGAACGTTAGAAGCTTGAGCTCCGCGAGCACCTTGCTCAACGTCAAATGTTACTTTTTGACCTTCGTCTAAAGATTTGAAGCCTTCGCTTTGGATTGCGGAGAAATGTACGAATACGTCGTCTCCGTTTTCGCGTTCGATAAATCCAAAACCTTTTTCTGCATTAAACCATTTTACTGTACCTTGTTCCATTTTTGTTGCCTCCTAGTGCGTTGCCACACATTGTATTACTATCCTTGGCCAAAGTAGGATCAAGTTGAAAAATTGATATTCATACTATCCTTTACACCGAACAAAAATAATTAACTTAATCATAACAGGAAGCGGCAGAGATTGCAAATTATTGTTATTTAACTAAAGATGGAATGGAAGGATCTCATTCTAATTTTTCCTTTTTATTGGTAATTTCACTTAATTTCAACTACTATTTCTATTTTTTTAGGTAAAGTAGTTGACGCTAAAAATAAATTTATGATATTATAAAATATTTTGTTAAAAATGATTTGTGTGTTAAGGTTAAGAGAGATACAAAATATGGAGGTGGATTATTTGTTTAAAATTGGCGATAACGTTGTTTATCCAATGCACGGAGTAGGTATAATTAAAGACATAGAAGAAAAGGAAATCTCAGGGGAAAAACAACAATATTATGTGATAAGCATGTTAATCAGTAATATGCAAATCATGATTCCTACGGGTAAAATATTGAGTTCAAGTATACGCCCCGTTACTGACATCATTGCATTGAAACACATCATGCACATTTTTCAGCATGGAGAATCAGATAGATTACTGCCGTGGAAACAAAGATTTAAATTGAACACGGAAAAAATTAAAACGGGCAAAATATTAGAAGGTGCTGAAGTTGTGCGTGATCTGTTGCGTATGAAGAAAGAGAAAGCACTTAATTCAAGCGAAAAAAAGAATGCTGAACAACGCAAATGAATTTTTGATTAGTGAACTAAGATTAATCAAAGGGATCACGGAAAATCAAATTAAAAGCTTTTGTTAAGGTAAACTAAAAGATATTGCTGACATCTCCCGAAAATATTCTGAGTATTTCGGGAATATGATTAGTATTTTAAGTTAAATATTTCAAAGACATTCTACTTCGCAAACTCACTTTTGAAGCATTATCCTCTTTTGTTATTTCTACAACCAATTCATTTTTTTGCGAAATCATTGCTATCTGGGATCAAAGTAATGTTCATTATGCAGTAAAACTTAATGTTGAATAACTCTTTAAACGGAATAATAATTTTTAAACAAACGTTCGAATAAGCTGATTTTTTTTGTTGTGATGGCGGTCTTGAAATTGTATCGAGTAATATCGACTATTTTTGCATAATATAGTAGAAAAATGTTTAATGGGCCAGCTAGGGAGAAGTAGATCGAAGGACCGCCCTGCTCCCCAAAAACCTCGATGGATTGGATGAAAAGTTATAAACAAGGTGGTGCAAATGTGCATCACCTTTAAATTTGTATCCCGTTGCCATGCCGCCGGAATAATTTTAGTTCTTGTGTGAAGGACGTTTTTGACGCGAAGGAAGAGATAAAATATGATAAAAGAAAAGGCTTTTGGTTAGGGTGTTGAAAGATGAGAGTGTTGATAGTGGAGGACGATAGGACGATTGCTGTTGGTTTGGAGTATTCTCTTCGGCAGGAGGGGTATGAGACTATTCTTTGTCCTGATGTTCGATCAGCAGAGTCGGCGATCGGTGAGAAGCTTAATGAGATAGATTTATGTTTATTTGATTTGTCTTTACCTGATGGAAGCGGGTATGACCTTTGTGAACAGGTTAAGAAGCGTGAGGACAAACCGGTAATTTTTCTTACGGCCTTTGATGATGAGGTCAATGTGGTGATGGGGCTTGATATGGGAGCGGATGATTATATTACGAAGCCATTCAGAGTCCGTGAGCTGCTTTCCCGGATTAAATCGGTCTTACGGCGCTACCATAAGCAGCCTGAGCAGGTCAAAAGCTACATAGATATCGAGAATATCCGTATCAACACTTTGGAAGGAAAAGTATTCAAAAATGGGGAAGAGGTTCTGCTGACCGCATTGGAATACCGACTGTTGATGATTTTCGCCAACCATATCGGGCAAGTGCTGACGAGAGCTCAGCTGCTTGACCGAATATGGGATGTGGCAGGGGATTTTGTCAATGACAATACGCTCACTGTGTATATCAAACGTTTGCGGGAAAAGCTGGAGGACAACCCTCAAAGCCCAGTGATCATCCGGACCGTCCGCGGTATGGGCTATAAGGCAGGTCAATGAGATGTGGCGTAACAGAGAAGTTCAACTATATGTAAGCATCATGATCTTGATCGGCGCTGTATTAAGCGGGGCAACGGCTTTCTTGTCCACCTCTGCAGCAATACTTGTTTTGGTTACTTCCGTGCTGCTTATTACATGCAGTTTGGTCTTCACCAAGTGGAGGTACCGGGAAATCGAAAAACTATCTGGGTACTTACGCCGTATCAGCAATGGAGATTATGAATTGGATGTCCGTGACAACTATGAGGGTGAACTGAGTATTTTAAAAAGTGATATCTATAAAGTCACTCTGATGCTTTCAGAGCAGCGTTCCTATTTGGAACAGGATAAAGTCAAATTAACGAATGCGATATCAGATATCTCGCATCAATTGAAAACTCCGCTTACCTCCATGATGGTCATGGCGGATTTGCTCAGCGATATTAAACTCCATGAAACAAAGCGTGCTGAATTCACCCAGAACATTCGTGTGCAATTAGAAAGAATCGAGTGGCTTGTGTCTTCCCTTTTAAAATTATCCAAAATTGATGCCGGGACTGTCAAGTTTTAAAAAAGAACAATGTTTCAGTCAAGGGCCTTATTGAAAGGGCTGTGCAGTCTGTGTTAATTCCAATGGACATTAAGGAACAGACCTTATTAGTGGAAGGGGACAACACTGTCACGTTTACAGGAGATAATCATTGGACGGCAGAGGCGATGATAAATATTTTAAAAAATTGTGTGGAACATACTTCGGTTGGCGGCCAGGTATCCATTTCGTTTTCAGAAAACCCCCTCCTACACAGAGATAAAGGTAAAGGAATAATGGGCATGGCATCCCAAAGGAAGATCTCCCCTATATCTTCAGACGTTTTTATAAAGGGAAAAATGCGGGAGAAGATAGCGTTGGAATCGGGCTTGCGATGGCATACAGTATCATCACCAGCCAACAGGGGGATATCGAGGTCAGAAGTGAACAAGGCAAGGGGACCGAGTTTCATATCAAGTTTTATAACAAGGCTCGTACCTGATAAGTAGGGGATAGGTTCGTCCAGTGGGACATGAATCTGTCCCCTTAAGTGACTAAACTGTCACAATGAAAGTCACCTTATAGTCATCTTAGGCAGATATACTGAGGATACATTTAACATATGGAGGCGAATGCGATGAGCATTTTACAAATAGAAAATCTGTCTAAGGTTTATGGTAAGGGAGATACAGCGGTAAAGGCATTGGATGATGTATCATTTTCAGTAAAAAAAGGGGAGTTTGTTGCAATTATCGGTCCATCTGGATCCGGTAAATCAACGCTTCTTCATTTACTTGGTGGAGTGGATAGACCTTCAAGTGGTAAGGTGCTTGTTGATAACACCGATATCTATCAATTGAATGAAACGCAGTTGGCGATTTTTAGACGCAGGCAGATCGGGTTGATCTACCAGTTTTATAATCTGATCCCGATTTTGACAGTAGAAGAAAATATGACACTGCCATTATTGTTGGATGAACACAAAGTGGACCAGAAGCAATTTAGTGATATAGCGTCCACACTTGGATTGGATCATCGTCTAAATCACTTGCCAAATCAACTTTCCGGCGGACAGCAGCAGCGTGTATCCATCGGCAGGGCGCTTATTAGCAATCCTGCGATCATTCTGGCGGATGAGCCGACGGGTAATTTAGATAGCAAAAATAGCGGCGAAATCATGGAGCTTCTGAAGATGTTCAATAAAACCTTTAATCAGACGCTTATTGTCATTACCCATGATGAAAGGATTGCCCTGCAGGCTGACCGTGTCATTGAAATCAATGATGGAAAAGTTGCCAAGGACGAGGTGATCCGTCCATGAACATCATCAATAAGCTGACATTAAGGCATCTGAAGAAAAATAAGAGAAGGACAATGGTGACCATCATTGGTGTCATCATCTCGGTTGCGATGGTGATGGCTGTCGCGACGCTAGGAGTCTCCTTTCTAGACCTTTTGAAAAGGCAAACTATTGCAGACAATGGAGAGTGGCATGTTCAATATAAAAATGTCACCAGTGAGCAAATAATAGCAATTGAAGAAGATGGGGATACGAAAGACCTGATTCTTTCCAGCGATATGGGTTATGCAATGTTGGAAGGTGATGAGGTGACGGATAAGCCCTATCTCTTTTTTAAAGGATACAATGAAAAGGGATTTGAACAATTTCCAATTGAGTTAAGCAGTGGACGCCTGCCTAAAGCAGCAAATGAAGTAGTCGTGTCTGATCATATTGGGAAAGACACCGGCATTAACTATGAAATCGGCACTGAAATAACCGTTGCAATCGGGAATCGCATGATGGAAGGTGAACCCGACCCATTATTGCAGAACTATTCGGTTCAAAGGGATGAAGAGGGACTTCTTGAAAACTTAGAGGTCCATTCAACAGAAACTTTCACGGTGGTAGGAACAATGGAAAGACCATCATGGGAGGATCCGTGGGCACCCGGATATACGGTGATCAACTATATCGATCAGGAAAATCTGAATCAAAAGGTGAATGTTGACGCCGTTGTGGTGGTTAAAGATCTAAACCGTTCCATTTTCAAACAAGCGGAACAACTAGCACAACAAAACGATATAGTAGGGGTAGGTTTCAATGATGAACTGCTCCGATATTATGGTATCACTGATAACGATAATCTCCATACGACTATGTATTCATTAGCGGGAATCATTATTGCTGTCATCGTGATTGGTTCGGTATCTCTGATATATAATGCTTTTGCCATCAGCGTTTCCGAACGGGCAAGGCATTTGGGTATGCTTTCAAGTGTTGGGGCAACCAAGAAGCAAAAACGTAATTCGGTCTTCTTTGAAGGGGCGATCGTTGGGTTGATCAGTATCCCGATCGGTGTCTTAGCCGGTCTTGTTGGGATAGCGATTACCTTTATGTTCATTAACACCTTTATTTCGGGTGCATTGGGGGCAACTGAAGAGCTTAAAGTGGTGGTCACGCCGGCTTCCGTCCTGATTGCCTGCTTGATTTCGAGTGCCACCATTTTTGTTTCCACTTACATGCCTGCTCGTAAAGCATCCAAAGTCTCAGCTATTGATGCAATCCGCCAGACACAGGATATTAAGCTAACGGGCAAAGCGGTCAAGACATCCAAGTTGGTTAGAAAAATATTCGGCTTGGAAGCGGAAATCGGACTAAAAAATGTAAAAAGAAATAAGAAAAGGTACTATGCCACATTGTTCTCACTCGTTATCAGCATCGTCCTTTTTCTATCCGTTTCATTCTTTACGCAGAATTTGAGCAGATCGGTGGAAATGTCGCAGGATGGCATCAACTTTGATATTGCAGTTTCAGAAGGAAGCGGGGACATTTCCACTTTGGAATCGTTGGTACAACTAGAAGGCATAACGAAACATAGCCTCCACAAGTCCATCCAGTTAACGTCCTTAATAGATGAAGAGATGTTTCCTCCATTATTACTCGAACATATAGAGAAGGAAGGTGGGGCACTCCAAGATGGAAAATACCCATTTTACATTAATTTTTATGGCTTAAGTGAAAGCAGTTTTCAGGAGTATGCAGATAAAGTCGGCACAGACCCTGCGATTTATCAGGACCCTAATAACCCGAAGGCTATCATTATCGATACGATCTCCTATCAAGATTACGAAGCATCTAAGTTTGTTGAAACGGAATCGATCCAAACAAAGCCAGGTGATAGGATAGAGCTGCTATTTACCGACTATGATACAAACGAAACCACTACTCTTTCGGATGTGGAAATCGGCGCACTTACAGACGAACTTCTAATGGGTACCAGAACGGCAAGTCTTGGTGGGTTGGATGTCATAGTCCCCATGGAAACGTTCAATAGTATTCTAAATGAGGGGGCGGCAAGCCAAGTCCAATCCTCTTTGTATTTGAATACTAGTGATCCAACGGAGATGCAAGAAACGTTGGAGGAAGTCGTCCCTTCCTCGATGTATATTTATAACGCGGTAGAAAGCAGAGAGCGTGACCAACAAATGATCATGTTCCTGTCGGTATTCACCTATGGATTCATCGCCTTGATTTCCTTGATTTCCATTGCCAATATCTTTAATACCATTTCTACTGGTATCTCTTTGCGGAAAAGGGAATTTGCGATGCTAAAGTCTGTCGGAATGACCCCAAAAGGTTTTAACAAAATGATCAACTACGAAAGCATTTTTTATGGAGTCAATTCCCTCCTAATTGGTTTGCCGATCAGTATAGGTGTTATGTATTTATTATATCGCTCAGTAAACGCAACCTTTGAATATGGTTTTAGCTTGCCGTGGCTCGATATCCTGTTTGTGATAGCTGCCATTTTCGTTATCGTCAGCTCGGCCATGCTATATTCTATATCAAAAATAAAGAAAGAAAATATCATTGATGGTTTGAAACAAGAGAATATATAAGGAAAGCTTATAGCTATTCATAAAATAACCGTCATTTCTATTATCACCCTCCATGAGTAAGATGGAAGTAGAATCTACCATCTTACAAAAGGAGGGTTTTTTATGTCATTTACTATCAACAAAATCGACCATGTACAGCTTGCTATGCCGAAGGGGCTGGAGGATGAAGCACGAAGATTTTATGGTGAGATTTTAGTATTGGAAGAAGTGGAAAAGCCGGAAACGCTTAGAAAAAGAGGCGGGGTTTGGTTTGCTAGAGGGGCTGTTCATCTTCATTTAGGGGTGGAGGAGCCTTTTGTTCCTGCCAAAAAGGCACATCCGGCATTTGAGGTACATCAAATAGAAGAATATAAAAGCTACTTGAGCTCGCGGGCGGTGGAGTACACGGTGGACGACAATCTTCCTGGGGCAAATAGAATTTATGTAAGTGATCCTTTTGGAAACAGGCTTGAGTTTTTGGAGTGGGTGTGAGTTCGAAGTGAATTTTAAGGAAGGCAGTTGGGTAAAAATGTGGGGGAAAACAAGAAGTATTCAATAAATGCGTTGAATTATTCAATAAATGCGCTGAAGTATTCAATAAACCCTGTGAATTATTCAATAAATCATGTTAAATCGACGACAATCCATTTATTTCTACATTAATACGTAAGATTTGTAGGTTAGTAGAAGGGTGGTGGGTTGAGGAACCTGTCCCCACAGCCCGCTACCCCCTCAACCATTTGACCACTTCAATTCTGGTACCCTTCTCCATCGCGGAGTCTATCATAAATTCATCCATCATTCTTTTTACTCCGGGTAGTCCTGCTCCGAGGCTATCGGAGGTGGAGTAGCCGTCTTCCAATGCTTTGCCGATGCTGGTTATTCCGGGTCCGTTATCGACTACTATTACACTTAATCCTGGTGCGTATTTATGTATCACTTCAATGCATACAGTTCCGGATCCGGCATATTTAATCACGTTTCGTGCCAGTTCTGAAATGGCGGTAGTAATGCGGACTTGATCGATATAGCTAAAACCCATATTGGTGGCTATCTCTCTTCCAAGTCTTCTGGCCATGATGATATCTTTGTCGTCTTTGATGGTGAGTTGGTGTTTAATATCCATTCAATCATCCCTCCTAGGGTAAAGCAGTTTGCCATAAGCGGAGAGGTAAGCTATTAACGAAAAAAGCCAAAGAGAGGGCGGATGGGGTACCGCCTTCTCTTTGGCTTATGTCCAGTTCCATGCCTAGATCATTACTGCCCGTTATTTTTTTGTGGCGCCAATATAAATACGATGACGCTTTTGTCTAGGGTGAAGTCCCAGTTGACAAATATTTCTTGGATTTCTTTTTGTAACAGTTGTTGAAAAGATGGTTTCGCTTGGAATAGGAGATTTTTCTCCAGTTTCCGTTTTGCGAGAGTCAGCGCTTCTTCAAATCCAAGTTCAATAAGTTGCTCCTCAATTCGAACGAGGATGCCTTCTCTAATTATGATCAACGTACGGTCGTTTAACATATGCGAATATGTAATGTCCGGATGTTTCTCTGCCTCGGCGCTGATTTTGGCGATGATGGTTTCAATTTCTCGTCGATTAGGATAATTGTATTCAAAGAATCTCTCAGTTTTTTCCTCGACTCCGACCAAGAGGCCAGATCCGTTCTGGAAAGTCCAGTCATAATAGAACTCTTTTATCGGTAATCCTGTAACGGAATGAATCATTTCTTTTATTTTGTCGTTCAATTTACGCATCATTTTATCTCGTATCTCTTCGACCGTCATCGTATGATTGTCTTCGAGAAGCATATTTTCTATGGGAGATAGGAAGTGGCGTAAGTAGATGATGACATATGGTGATGCGATAGTTACAAAGACAGCCTCGGGTCCTTTTCCAAAGTGCTTTCTTAGTAATCTTCCAATTTCGCTCGATAACTCGGACTGCTGCAGTTTTACTTCCATTGTCTCATCCCTTTAAGAACAAGAGGTTTGCCCTATGCTCTGTGAAGATTTTAAGGGATGCACGGGTTAAAAGTTTAACCCTTTTGATATAGGGGTAAATGTTTAAGTTGGTCACACCCTCTTATATGTAGAAAATTCTACACAAAATACGAAATTCCTTCTTTATTATTAGATATTGTTTGCTATTTTTTCCCTGAGAGCGATTAGTACCATTCTTTCTCCTTTTTTTGTTATTCTATATATAGGGAAAATTGAAACTATTTGCATAGGTAATAAAGGGTTTTATTGCCAGAAAAGCGAATATAGTGTAGGTTAGGTATCATTTTTCTGTCGATTTATAGATAAATATAGATTCTAGGGGGTACGGATTTTGGAAACTTCACCATTACAAGTAAAACGAATATTAGATAATATTGGCAATGTTATGATTGGGAAAGAACATGTGGCAGAATTGAGTATTGTTGCCTTGCTTGCTGGAGGGCATGTATTGCTAGAGGATGTACCAGGAGTAGGAAAGACATTGATGGTGCGTTCCCTTGCCAAGTCTGTCGGGGCAAATTTCAAACGGATTCAGTTCACTCCTGATCTTTTGCCTTCAGATGTAACAGGAAGCTCCATTTACAACCCAAAAGAATTAAAGTTCGAATTCAGACCGGGCCCGATTATGGGGAATATTGTCCTTGCGGATGAAATTAACCGTACATCACCGAAAACACAGGCCGCATTATTAGAGGGAATGGAAGAGGGCAGTGTAACAGTGGATGGCAACACGCTATCACTTGGCAGTCCGTTCTTTGTTATGGCCACTCAGAACCCGATTGAATATGAGGGGACGTATCCATTGCCAGAGGCGCAGCTTGACCGCTTTTTATTCAAAATGAACATGGGTTACCCAACGCCTCAAGAAGAAGTGAATATTTTACATACAACCGAAAAAAAACAGCCGATCAATGAATTGCAATCGGTTATTACGTTGGAAGAGCTTCAAGAAATGCAAAAGCAGGTAAAAGAAGTGCATGTGGATGTGACGGTAAAAGAGTACATCGTGGACTTGGTTAATCGAACGCGTACCCATCAATCCGTTTACTTGGGAGCAAGTCCACGTGGTTCCGTGGCATTGATGAAAGCGGCACAAGCATATGCCTTTATTCATGGCAGGGATTATGTGGTGCCGGATGATATTCAATATTTGGCTCCTTACGTGTTGCCGCACAGGATTATCTTGAAATCAGAGGCGAAGTTTGAGGGAATGACAGCGGAGCAAGTAGTGAAAAAGGTGATTGACCGCACACCGATTCCGGTTCAAAGGTCGATGACAAGATAATGAAGGCATTTTTTCAGAAAGCTAAAAAAGTCTGGAAACTGGTTTCTTTTCTGCTGTTGGTAGCCACTACTTTTGTTTATGCCATGTTCCAAGGCGGGTTTGTCAGCTGGTTTTTATTCATCAGCTTCCTGCCTTTTGCCTTGTATGCTTTTTTGATTTTAGTATATCCACTTAAGGATTTTGACGTCTCAAGAACCATCAATCAGGAAAAATATCGAGCGGGGGATAGGTTGGTAGGAACCATCACTTTAAGGAGAACGGTGCCGGTTCCACTTGCCTTTCTTTTAATAGAAGAAGTGCTTCCAAACGACCTGTTATTTTGCCAGCAGACCAAACAGGCGAAACGGATTCTTTTTCCGTGGTTTAAAAGTACGATTACGATTCAATATGCGCTAGATCGTGTACCGCGCGGGGAGCATACTTTGACAGGCATTCGGTTAGTGACGGGTGATTTCCTCGGCTTGATTGAAAAAGAGAGAATCGTAGAATTGGATCAACACTTTTTGGTGTATCCGAGTTTTACAGAAATGACATATAGACAACACGAAAATAAGTTTGATCAAGGGTCCACATCCTCCAAAATGAAGATGGTTCGTGATACGTCCATGACCGTTGGGGTTAGGGAATATCAACCTGGGGACCGATTCTCCTGGATTGATTGGAAGGCAACTGCCCGTCGAAATGATATTATGACCAAGGAATTTGAACAGCAGCAATCACATGACGTTATGTTGTTTATCGATCGTTCCCAACCCGCCTCATTTGAAAGTGCGGTAAGTTATAGCGCTGCCATGACCAAAGCTATTCTTAAGTATGGGTCGCAAGTTGGTCTAGTGTCCGTTGGAGAAGACCGATCTGTCTACACGTTGCGGAGCGGGGAAGAGCAGTTTGCAGGAATTTACTATCATCTTGCAAAAATCCAACCGAACAGTAAAAGGGACTTTTCCAAAGTGATTGAAATGGAAATCGGCAAATTTCAGCCAACCGTTACATTTCTTTTTATCACAGGGAAGCTTGGCAGAGGCATGGTGGAAAGCCTGGAGAAACTCTCTTCTAGGCACCTGCATCTAGAAGTGCATCTTACAAAGGATGACGGAGTACGTTTAACGAGTGAAGAACTTGCTTATATGGATCTATTAAAGCGGAGAAATATTTTGATTAAGACCGTCTATCCGACTAAGCCGAAAAGTAACGTCATAAGTGAGGTGAGTTAACGATGGCGAAATCTAATCCATATCAGCGGAACGGTTATGCCTTACTCATGCATGTGTTCGGGTTTATTTTGTTACTTGAATGGATCCTGCCATTGAAGGATGTAACGGATACCGCGAATTTGTATGTGTTCGTTGTTTTCCTTCTTATCTCTTTTTCGCTTTCCTTTCTGCAAATACTCCCATTACTTAGCTTTTTCGTCCATTTTGGGTTTATGTTTTATTTTATTCATATCCTCTATATGGAGGGCAGGTTTCTGAGTAAAGACTGGTTTGCCTACCTTTGGAATGATTTGAAATATAATGTAAATGTCATTTGGGCGCAAGATTGGATTGCGATGACAGGGTTGTTTAGAAGTATCTTGCTATTTGTTCTTCTATGGCTTGTGAGTTATCTAGTAATCTACTGGATCTTGTACCGCAAACAAATGTTGCTATTTGTTATATTCACAATCACCTACGTTGCTATTCTAGATACCTTCACACCGTATCAAGGAAATGAAGCGATTATGCGGTTGATTGTTGTCGGACTTTCCATTGTTGGATTTGTCCATTTAGAAAGATTGAAAGAGCGGGAAGGGGTATATAGAAGCGGAAAGCTCCTGATCGGCTGGGGGATTCCGTTGATTATCTTCATTCTTCTTTCCGCTACAGCTGGCTACTTCTCGCCTAAAGCAGCACCTGTTTGGCCGGATCCTGTGCCTTTCTTGAAGGCTATAGGTAATGGAGATGGTCCGGGAACAGGCAATGGTGTGCGTAAGATAGGGTATGGCGAAAATGACTCCCGCCTTGGTGGTCCTTTTGTCCCTGATGATAGTGTCGTGTTCCAGGCAGAGCTGACGCGCACCCATTATTGGCGTGTGGAAACGAAGGATATTTATACCGGAAAAGGCTGGGACTCAACGGAGGGAGAAGGTGCGGAACTTGACGGGGGACAGAATGATCAGGTCTCTTGGATGAGTGACGAAGTTCCGACAGACGCTTATTCCGCTACGTTGACAATGGAGAAAACCTATCCTCATATTAATTATCCGCTGGGATTAAATGAAATCCAAGTGGAAGAAGAGGGTGTCAATTTTAGCCTTGATGAGAGTACGGAGAAAATTCGAACACTGGACGAAGATGGAGATACGATAGAACTAGAAGAATACCAAATGAACTATGATTTTCCAAGGTATTATATAGAAGCATTAAAGGGAGCGCAGCCTGGAACGGGAGAGGAAAGCAACGAGGAGTTTGTGGAACGTTACACCCAATTGCCTGACTCTTTGCCAGACAGGGTGGTTGGGCTTGCGGAAGAAATAACCGGGTCGTTCACTTCCCGCTTTGATAAGGTTAACGCAGTGGAAAGGTATTTCCGAAACAACGACTTTGTCTATGAAACAACAGAAGTTGCTGTTCCAACAGGGGATGAGGATTATGTGGATCAATTCCTGTTTGAAACGATGCAAGGATATTGCGATAACTTCTCGACTTCGATGGTTGCCCTTTTGCGTGCTGTTGATATACCGGCAAGATGGGTAAAGGGATACACGCAAGGTGAATTTGTCGATGTGACTGATAGTAACACCCGCCTCTTTGAAGTAACAAACAATAACGCCCATTCTTGGGTGGAAGTTTATTATCCAGAAGTTGGTTGGGTAACATACGAACCAACAAGCGGTTTTTCTAATCCTTATAGCTTTGTGTATCAATCTGTAGAAGAAAATACAGGGGAATCAACGGAAGAAGACGATTCCATCGAACAACCGGAACAGCCGGAAACAGATGAAAGTAATATTCCTGAGCTAGATCCTGGGGAAGATGAAGAGACTGCTGGAGCAACTGGTTCTAATGATGGAACGTGGAATTTTGCGGATATCTCTTGGAAGCCAGTAGCACTTTTCTTGTCGTCGATACTTGCTGCTGGTGCCTTGTTATTTTTCGGTCGCAATAAGTGGATTCCATACTTCTATATCTTGCGCTATAAAGGAAAAAGGGATGAAGGAACGTTCAACAAAGCGTATCCAGCGCTGTTGAGACAATTGCACGCCGTCGGTCTCACCCGTAAAGATGGTCAGACGCTTCGGGACTATGCCAAGTATATCGACGATCATTACAGCACAGGTGATATGCAGTCGCTCACCGCTCGATACGAACGTGTGCTATACCGTGGCGATTCGTCAGAGCAAGAATGGGAGAAATCGGTGGAATTATGGGAAAATTTAATTAAAAAGACATCATCTTGACCTAGTAGAAACACACTGATAGAATAAGGTCAAATTAATACAACTATAATTTATTGGCTTCATATATCCTCGATAATAAGGTTCGAGAGTCTCTACCGGGTTGCCGTCAACTACCCGACTATGAAGGCAGTTCTAATACTGGTAGGGCGCATTATACCCATATAAGCCCCCACTAGCAAACTAGAATTCTGCCTTCTTATGTATATATGAGGGGAAGATTCTAGTTTTTTTGTGTTTTAAAGGGTATTCCGACTTTAAATGTGATAGTTTATCCACCTGTAGATTGGAGTGCAAGGTGTGAGACTCCTCGAAAATGCTAACGCATTTTCTTCGTGCGATGAATCGCTGTCGAAGCTTTCCTTGTCCTGAGGGAGATAGCGGTAGGTTGAGACCCCGCAGGCGAAGCCGAGGAGGCTCAAGCACCGCCCCTAGGAAAGCGAACACCTGGAACGGAAATCTACAGGAGTCAAGAGATTAGCCTTTTTAAAACGAAAGGCATATCTTTCCTTTTATAGGTCAAAATAAACGAAAAGATATGCTCCGAAAAATAATAAACTTATGAGGTGAATTCGGGTGGAAGGTATCCAAGAAATGGTCGTCGTCCTTGACTTCGGCAGTCAATATAACCAACTAATTACACGTCGTATCCGTGAGTTCGGTGTCTACAGCGAGCTACACCCACATACGATTACAGCAGAAGAAATCAAAAAAATGAATCCAAAGGGAATCATCCTTTCTGGCGGACCAAACAGTGTCTACGGAGAAAACTCCTTCCGTTGTGACGAAGAAATCTTTGAACTTGGCATCCCTGTTCTAGGAATTTGCTACGGCATGCAGTTGATGACGATGCACTTTGGCGGAATAGTAGAAAAAGCAAGTCACCGTGAATACGGAAAAGCACTTGCAACAGTATCCAACCAATCTTCTGTATATCAAGACATCCCGGAACAACAAGTCGTATGGATGAGCCATGGCGATTTAGTTGTGAAAGAGCCGGAAGACTTTGCAGTTGATTTGACAAGCCCTGCATGTCCAATCGCTGGAATCAGTAATGAAGAAAAGAAAATGTACGGTGTTCAATTCCACCCAGAGGTACGTCACTCTGTATATGGTAATGACCTTTTAAGAAACTTTGTCTATAACGTTTGTGGTTGCACAGACAGCTGGACAATCGAAAACTTCCTTGAAATCGAAATGCAGAAGATCCGTGACGTTGTTGGCGACAAGAAAGTTCTTTGCGCACTAAGTGGCGGAGTAGACTCTTCGGTTGTTGCTGTGTTGATTCACAAAGCAATTGGTGACCAGTTAACATGTATTTTCGTTGATCACGGCTTGCTTCGTAAAGATGAAGCAGATGCTGTTATGAAAACATTCTCTGAAGGCTTCAACATGAATGTTATTAAAGTAGATGCGAAAGACCGTTTCCTTAACAAGCTAAAAGGTGTTTCTGACCCTGAGCAAAAACGTAAAATCATCGGCAACGAGTTCATCTATGTGTTTGATGATGAAGCTTCTAAATTAGAAGGTATCGACTATCTTGCACAAGGAACGCTTTACACAGATATCATCGAGAGCGGTACAGCTACTGCACAAACGATCAAATCCCACCACAATGTGGGCGGACTTCCTGAGGACATGCAGTTCCAATTGATCGAGCCGTTGAACACATTGTTCAAAGATGAGGTTCGTGCATTAGGAACAGAACTAGGTATTCCGGACGAAATCGTTTGGCGCCAGCCGTTCCCAGGCCCGGGTCTTGGAATCCGTGTTCTTGGTGAAATCTCAGATGAGAAACTAGAAATTGTTCGCGAATCCGATCATATCCTTCGTGAAGAAATCAAAAAGGCGGGTCTTGACCGTGATATCTGGCAATACTTCACGGTACTTCCTGACATCCGCAGTGTAGGGGTCATGGGAGATCAACGTACGTATGATTACACCATAGGTATCCGCGCGGTAACTTCCATCGATGGAATGACTTCTGACTGGGCGCGTATCCCTTGGGATGTACTAGAAATAATCTCCACGCGTATCGTAAACGAAGTGGATCACATCAACCGCGTCGTGTATGACATTACATCTAAGCCACCGGCAACGATTGAGTGGGAATAGTAAATAAAAAGCCGACCGGGATCTCCTGGTCGGCTTTTGTTTTGGGTTAAAAACGAACAATGGTAAAAATTATTTGTCGAATGTTCGTTTTTTATGTTGACGAATCTTTGTGAGCTTGGTAATATAAAAACAGAAATTATCATACATTTATAGTTCAAATCTCGTATAAATTTGGGAATATGGCCCAAAAGTTTCTACCAGGCTACCGTAAACGGCTTGACTACGAGGTATTAGGATCTTGTGTAGGACATCTATCTTTTTCAGATAGATAAGCTCTCATTTTCCTATCCTCGTCAGTTAATTGTTCACGTCCCTGGTTTATGCCAGGGGCGTTTTCTTATTTGTACGAATTACCTTGAGGAGGATTTATGCATGAAGAATTATTTTGAGTTTCAAAAACACGGTACAAGCTACAAAACAGAATCCATTGCAGGTCTAACGACATTCCTGGCAATGGCCTATATATTGGTGGTAAATCCACTTATGCTTTCCTTGGCAAGTGTAGGAGATTATCCAGATGCACTTCGCATGGACCAAGGTGCGATCTTTACGGCAACTGCACTATCCGCAGCAATTGGTTGCTTGATCATGGGGCTCTATGCAAAATACCCAATTGCACTTGCGCCGGGAATGGGTCTTAACGCATTCTTCGCTTACTCCGTAGTACTTGGCATGGGCATTCCTTGGCAAACAGCACTAGCAGGAGTATTGGTTTCTGGTATTATCTTTATCTTTTTAACACTATTCGGGATCCGTGAAAAAATCATCAATGCTATTCCAGCGGAATTGAAATATGCGGTCGGAGCAGGTATCGGTCTTTTCATTACTTTCATCGGTTTTCAAAATGCCGGTGTCATCGTTGGAGACGAAGTAGTACTTGTAGCACTGGGAGATTTAACAAACGGTAATACATTACTAGCAATCTTCGGTCTAGTAATCACAGTTATCCTTATGGTAAGAGGCATTAAAGGCGGCATCTTCTTCGGAATTGTCATTACAGCAGTAGTTGGTATGTTATTCGGCCTGATTGATACACCTTCTTCAGTTGTCGGAGCCGTTCCAAGCATCGATTCTACATTCGGTGCGGCATTCGCTAGTTTAGGAGATATCTTCACTATACAAATGCTAGTTGTTATCCTTACTTTCTTATTCGTAGACTTCTTTGACACAGCGGGAACACTCGTTGCTGTTGCAAATCAAGCAGGTTTCATGAAAGACAACAAGCTTCCACGAGCAGGAAAAGCGTTATTCGCAGATTCTGCAGCAACAGTAGCCGGAGCGGTACTTGGAACTTCCACTACTACTTCCTACATTGAATCATCTTCCGGTGTAGCAGCAGGAGGTAGAACAGGATTTGCATCTGTCGTAACAGCAGGATTGTTCTTATTATCATTAGTGTTCTTCCCACTGCTATCCGTGATCACTGAACCGGTAACAGCACCAGCGCTAATCATTGTCGGTGTGTTAATGGTATCGGCACTTGGAAAAATTGATTGGAACAAGTTTGAGATTGCAGTTCCTGCATTCTTGACAGTTATCGCAATGCCACTGACATACAGCATCGCAACAGGGATTGCAGTAGGATTCATCTTCTACCCAATTACGATGATTATGAAAGGTAGAGCAAAAGAGATTCACCCGATCATGTATGCGTTGTTTGTCATCTTCATCCTGTATTTTGTTTTCTTGATTGAATAGATTAATAGAAAGAGTGTTTGAAATCCCTGCTATAATATGGCAGGGATTTTTTCTGTTAAGAATGTTTGAGGAAATGTACAGGTGGTACCGTATATGTAAGAGGTTGCTCTTATAACTTCTATATAGAAGAAACCCCTCTTAAAATAGGAATTTAAAATTATATTAAAAAAGTAGTTGACCGTGTTTATGTTAACATGGTATATTATTATTCGTTGCTGCAAAACACGATTTGTTAAGTCGCTGTAATGCTCGCAACAAAAACTTAAAAAAACATGTTGACGAAAAACACACAACATGGTATAGTAATTAAGTCGCCACGGAGCGACGGAAAATGATCTTTGAAAACTAAACAAAACAACAGCGTCATAACGTCGGTTCTTCGGAACACGACAAATGATTTTAAGTAAGACAAGCTAGCAAATTTTGAGCAAAAGCTCAGACTCTTTATTGGAGAGTTTGATCCTGGCTCAGGACGAACGCTGGCGGCGTGCCTAATACATGCAAGTCGAGCGGACCTTTCAAAAGCTTGCTTTTGAAAGGTCAGCGGCGGACGGGTGAGTAACACGTGGGCAACCTGCC